>NZ_JABXKN010000004.1:0-18194 GCF_017115065.1 Nostoc sp. JL23 | reverse complement strand
TTTTACTAAACTGGCATTTCTGTTGTTAATTTAACATATTTAGTCTGGGAGAGCCGGAGTTTTTTACCAATGTGAACACTGATAGATTCAAAATCAACGTGGAAAATATTCAGTAAAGGAAGCATTTCGCCACTGTTGTAATGGTCTACAACGTGCTGTCTAATGCCTAGTTCTGCTAAACCTTCAGGAATATCAATGTGAGCTTCAGATGAGATTTTCTCAACTACTGTGACTATGGCTTTCATATCCGTTTAACCATCTTGTAATTTGTAAGAAAATATTTAGGAAGGTGTATTACTCACGCTTCAATTAAACCCCTGGCAACGAACGTTATTCAGGGAATAAACAATCAGTTTCATATTCGTCATCATCCTCATCTGAATCTTCATCTTTGATGGATTCAAATTCTTCGATTGCAAAAATAGCCATAGCCACACACGCTCTTTCTGCTGGATGTGTAGCTGATTGCATCCGATATGATTCGGGGACTACATAGCCTTGGATCGCGTAGAATTTCTTAGCTAGTTTTTCAATGAGTACATCTTTCTGGAAGTAGCCGATTTCCATATCTTTTCCCCTCAAGGTAAAATTTACCTTTGTTGTAAAAGTCTTAATTCTTGATTACTTGGCGATCGCTCTGCTTGACCAATTACCAATGACCAATGACCGATGACCATCAAGCAGTAACTACAGCTTTCTTATTAGCGAAAGCCCCCGCCTGCCTTAGCGCTGCTCCAGGACTGGGATGAGCGAAGAACTCTTCTATAGCTTTGGTCAACCCAGCCGCAACAGCCGGCTCGTGACAAGCGTAGACATAGATTGGCTGTTGAACGCCATTGACTAATCGTGTCTCTTGGCGATCGCCCAAGTGTGGGTAAAACGTGCGAACCCATGTCCCAAGATGACCACGGTAGTGAGTGCCGCTCAGGGGGACTTTCTTTCCAAGTTCGCTCTCTGCAAAGTTGACTACGCCGAGCCAGCGTTCTTCTGAAGGGGTTAACAATTTTCTGTTGTGTTCTGCCAGTAGATTCCCGGCATAGTCTTTAAATTGCTGTTCCATGTACGGGTTGAGTCTGCCACCAGTTAACTCAGCTAAAGTTTTCATTGCCAGGACAAGAGTATGCAATCGCTGTTCAACTGGAGGGAGAGCAGGAACAGGTGCAGGAGTTTGAGGAGTGATGCTGGGAACTGCTGCAACCAAGTCTAAAATGATGGTTCTAACTTGCGCTGCTACTTGAGATTGCTGCAAGATCATTGCGATCCTTAATGCACCCAAAGCCGAAAAAACTCTAATTTGGGAAGTTCTAGATGGTAGACAGAGTGTCTGTCGAGCATCACGTAAGTCAATGCCTGTAAGGGTTTTAGTTTCAAGGCTTTGGAATTCAGATTGATTTACTCTTGTTAGCTCTTTGACTGCGGACTCTGTAACTGAAAAATATTCCGCTATTTGTGCAGTAGTTGCCCAGCCGCTACCGTTCCATACAGCGAACACTATTGCCTTTGCTTTGCTGAGAACTTCTTGGGCACGAGAATCATCTAGGTTAGAAAGTGCAGAAGTTCTCAATGATGGAGACTCGACTAAAACATTTTGATTTAAAGGTAAACTCATCCTGTTCGACTCCTAAGTAAATTTCAAAACTTTAGGTATTAACTCGCAGCAAACTTTTCTCACCAACTAATGAGAAACGATTCGATATAGTTGGTGTCTTAATTAACGTTGGTGACATTAATTCAACAAGGTAAAACCAAGAATCATGCACCAGCGCAATCCCCAAAATCAGCCGTTGCTTTGTTCCTTTATTGTGAGAACAGAGCATGACTCTTTCGCCCAGAACAAAAACAGGTTTTTGAACGTTGAGGGTTTCTAATTCTCCAGTCCCGATGATTTGGTTTTGTGTGGCGTGGAGTATTTCATTACGGCAGTCAATTGAATAAATCCAGCACTCATGCTTCCATTGCATACCGCAACAGTAGCCGAATGTTCTCGTGGTTCTTAGATAAACTCTCTCCAGTAAATTCACCTCAACGGGTGGAATTGTTTGTCTCCAAGGTGGGGAAAGATACCAGCTTGTTTGAAGTGCGTTAATGTGGTCAATCATGACGTTTCCCTTTGTTGAGATAAAATTATTTTCAGACGTTCAAAAATTAGTGCAGCGCATTGGGGGACAATGGCATTGCCCAGAGCGATCAACTGTTGTTTGTGTTGTCTTCTGATGGCTTGGTATTCTGCCCAGAGTTGGCGATATTCTTGTTGGCAATAGAGCGTAAGCGCTGCAATTTCTCTACGACTGAGCCGACTGAAGCTGGGAACTGTGGCAGCAGTAAGGCAATCTGTAAGTCCTGCGTGGGTAAGGAGACATCTGTCCAACCTTGCGCAAAACCCATCATCGCCTCTACTAGATGTACGTTGAGCGATCGCTCTGGCTCCGTATTCAACTGAGTTGTGACTTTGTGATGAGCTGTGGAAGTTGCAATGATTACCGCCGCCGACAAATGCAGCGTTTGTCCGCTCTTTCTCGTACTGGTTCCAGGATGTATGCCGTCTTGAGCTTTGGGAGTTGGTAGCAATAATCCAAACTCGTTCTCGTTTGTGGATGGCCCCCACTTGGCTTGCCGAAAGCACTCCCCACTGCACATCAAACCCCATCTGGGCAAACTGCCATAGTACGGTGCGGAAAAATTGACCGCCTTCAGCAGTGAGCAATCCGGGTACGTTTTCCACAATTGCCCATCTTGGTCGAACTTGGCGAAGGATTCTAAAGAACTCACTGAACAGATTGCGCTCGTCAATGGATGCAAGACGTTTTCCGGCAAGGCTGAAGGGAGGGCAGGGGAGTCCGGCGATGATACCGTCAATTTCTCCAACTCCGATTCTTGCCAAAGACTCAACTGTAATATCATGGATGTCTGAGATAATTGGAATTTGTGGGAAGCGTAGATTTAGAATTTGTTGGCAGTACTGATTAATCTCGCAAAAGGCTACAGTTTCAAAACCACCGCTAATCAGATGACCTTGGGTGAAGCCGCCAATACCAGAGCAGAGGTCAAGGACTTTTTGAGTTTCCAGGGGAGTGATTTTTTCTGTCATGCTTTTCTCCCCAATAAGTAATTAATCGCTTCAGTATCGAGAGCAGCAATGCGTTTTTTAATTGATTGTGGTGGGTTTTCAAAAAACTGCTTAAGATGCCATCTCCGAATTTGGTAATGTCTTGCAGAGCGTCTTGTAGCTTTGATCCATCCTCTTTTTACCCATCTAGCTACAGTTGAGAAATTCAATTGAAGAACTTGAGCAATTTCTTGACAGCTATAATTATCAAGAGTGGGACGGGCGGAATAACCTAAGCTATTTAACTTCAGATAAATTGCAATTGGTGTGCGTTGATATCCTCGTCTTTTTAGGATTGAAGTTATTTGTTTGACTGTATAGACTTCAGCTTTCGCCTCAATAATTGCAAGTTCTTCATCAGTCCATTTGATACTCATCTGATTACCTCCCTTTTAGCATCAGCTTGTTTTTGGACAATCCGAGCGCTGATTGATTCAAAGTCAACTTGAAAGATGTTCATATCTGTGGACATTCCCCCAGTGTTGTAACGGTCTACTATGTGTTGTTTAATTGCAGATTTGTTCAGCCCATCAGGGATATCGATGTGAGCTTCACTTGTAATTTTTTCGACTACTGTAACGATGACTCTCATGGGTAATTCCTATTTGATTAATTGAGGATTCAGAAGTAAAAATATTCTGAATCCTGATTTGTGATTTACATTGCCCCAGTTTTTGTAGCTTGCAACTGTTGCATCCATCCCTTGATTGCCGTTAACTCATCTGCACCGCTAGCAACAACATCAACAACTAGCTTTTGATACGAAGATTCAGCTTCATTGGGGTATTCACATTTATCTGCTGCCCAAGCCAAGCACATTGTTTTTATCAGTTCATTAATCTTGGTAATATCAAGTAAACTTGGGCGATCAACATCCTGAAATTGCAACCACTCTTTGACTAAATCAAGGGGATAATCAAGCAAGGTGCGAATATTTTTAACTCGTAAGTCTTGAGGATGTACTGGTTGGGGGACTACGCTAAGTTTTGGTGTAGATGGAGTGCCACCTAAGCGAAATTGAATGTCATGAATGATGGTTGCCCAATCAGCATTTTTGTTCCATTCTCTTTCAATTCTGCTTTTACTTGCAGCATCGTAAAGATTACAGAAAACTGTGTTTTCGTCGCCAGCATTCGCAACTATAATCAGTGGCTTAGAAAAATCTTGGATTAATGAGGCAGCTAAAAGGAAGCTTTTAGCAAAATTGGTTTCAATGCCAGTTCTCACTACATAAACTTCATCGGCACTGACAACAATATCCAGTTTGAGATTGTCCTTGCCTTTGAATTCTTTAGTTGTCAATCGCAGTTCTGACAAGTACCCAGTTAACGCTCCTTGAGGAACTGGGATTTTCTTCTCCTGACTGATATTGAACTTGTACCATACGAAAGATTCCCCGTCTACTTCACCCTGATTGACATATAAATAGATGGGTTCGGGAGGGTTGCATAAACCTAGTTTGATTTCAGCAATCATGTTTCACCTCGGTTAAGTTTCATTGATTAGTGTTCTCTGTGTAATAATGGGAATTCTGTAGCGGGAGAAAAACTTCCGTGCGTTCACTTGAATAAGCGGCACTCATTCAGGTGAACGCTTTTGTACTAATTAGAAGGTTCTCGATTGCGCTCTAACTCCCATTGCAAATAAGTCAGGGCAGTTTGAGCATCAGCAATGTTTAAATCTGGCTGATACCCTGCTTCTAAGAGTTGTTTGTAGTCTGAGTGCGTAGCAATAAGGGATATCAGGGTTTGGGCTTGTTCAACTAAGTGGTGGAGATGTGGGTTAGATATTTCTATGCCCAATCGTGAGCATAAATCCTCAGCTTTCACTCCCCTGATTCCTGGCTCAATCTCCGTTTCCAACTCTTCAAGTAGAGATTGAAAATTCGGGTGTTCATCGTTGATTTCAACTTCAATCAAATCTGCACCCTTCGTAACGGTGGTTGCCCAATTGGGTAAAGTCTGTGGAATGGTTTTCGCGTAAAATTTCATAATTTTCTCCTCTGGGATTAATAACTTAAAAATCCTCGGCAATCTCCAACAAAAACAATTCGCAGTTCGCAGTTCGCAATTCGCAATTAAGTAAGAAGTGTAAAATAAATTGCACATTTCAAGAAGGGAATGGGGGAACAGAACAGATTACAGGGATTTCTATCTTTTGACAAAATGTATAATTAATTTTGCCGAGGTACTTATCTTTAACTGCGAATTGCGAATTGCGAATTGCGAATTGCCCTGTTCTGCACTTGCACCAGTTCTTTATCCAGCAGTGTTTGAATAACCTTGGCAGAGAATTGGAATTGCAAACGATGTAATGGAACACAACCGCCATAAAGCTGAATCGAACGCAGCAAATGATTGGCTCTACGGTCAAAGCTGTTTGTAGAATTAGCCATTGTTTGCACCCTTAGTTAATACGCTTAACTGTCGGTTGAGAATGCTTATCTGTTGTTGATAAAAGTCAATCTCTGCGATAATTTGCTGGAATAATTCTTCTGGCGTGAGCGGTTGGATTTGATCCTCTTTCAAGTACGATATTTCATCAGAATTCTTGTTAGGCATCAGTACATAGCGCCAACCATCATCAAATTGTTCAGCCAACTCTGTACCAGAGGGATAGTAATAAAGTCCCAAAATGATGCCCTGTTGTGTACGCTGTTCTAAGGGAAAGCGAGGGTAGCCCCAATGTTGGGGAATGGATATTGTGGGTTGCATATTTGTAATGAGTGAATGATTAGGGGAAGGGGGAAAGGGCAATACCAATTCGCAATTTCCAATTCGCAATTCGCAGTTTAATTGCGAAAAAGCGAGTTGCGAATTGGAATTACGCTGTTACAGGCTCCCGTAACCGTTGCCAGTTTTGAGCGGTTAACTGTTCAAAGGATAAATCTAGCAATTGCTCACAGTTAGCCGCTTCAGCAGAGAGCAACTGCTGTAATTCCTCAGTAGTCAGTTGCTCTAAGGGTCGGTGTTGCAAGTATTTGTGAGCTGGTTCAGCTAGTGACGTATCCACTATCGACAGCGATAGCACAGCATCAAGCACCGAGTTAGAATACTGCTGCTGGACTGAATAACGCCTCTTCACCCACCAGTTCCCGTTAGTGCATCCGACTTGCCCCAGTTTCACGCCCTTGTTGTTGTAAATGCCATCATCGAGAATTTCAAACCCGTAATTCTGGCACTCGTTGAAGATATGCGCCATGATTTGGTTTTCGGTCGTGGGGGGTGTTGCTTCTTTCTCCTGCACAGGTAATGAGCCGTCTTTATAGTGAGTGCGTGCAGATGAAGCGATCGCAACGCATTAGAGTGTTGGCACGAAATACTTCTTTGTCGTTAACCATGACTATCCAGCGTTGGGTTAAATGGTTGTCGTCATAGCTGATGCTGGCTACCAGTTGATTACCAGCATAATATTCGTGATGGTCAAAAGAGATTTCGACTATTCTGAGGGGTTCGGGAGCGATCGCTTGGGCTTGGGTTGCGATGAAGTGGTCGAGTTCGGCTTGGGCTGTGGCTTGTTCGTCAGGGGCAGCGAGGGTGAGTTTCTGAATCTTGCTGGCTTGATATTCAGCGATCGCACTAATCCAAGAATCCTTGCAGCGTTTGTCACTTACTTCAACTGTATAGGCGATTTCGCTGTAGATTTGCTTGAGCCGAGCAATCGATTTCAGTTGCAGCTGTTGTTGGTTGTAGATTTGGTATGTCATGATTAATAAGTTCCTAACGGGACAGAAAGCGCTTCAGATTGGTAGTCGGGGCGCTTTCTTTATAATGTTAATCCTATAATATCATTATAGTAATGTCAATAGATGTGTAATGTTACGATATTAATATTGCTCTAATGCGTTGTATAAAGGAGGCGTTACATGTCACAAAATCAACTATTAATGAAGGTAGGCTGGGAAATAGATGTTCCTGAGTTGGGGCAACGCATCCGAGATGCAAGACATAAGTCAGGTCGTACTATTACTCAATTGGCTGCTGAGGCTGACATTTCTGTTGCCAATTGGTATGCAATTGAGCAAGAGCGGATAAAAGTATTGCCACTGCCTACGCTAAGACGAATTGAGCAGGTTTTAGGCATTGAGTTTGGGGTGCAACCGTGATTAGAGCAAAGATGATTGACCCTCAGATCATCAATCTTCTTGCTCTCCCCTCTGTTTTTTTAGAGAAGGAACCGGAGTTTCCAACCACGTCCAAAATATACGTTGCAATTGACTGTAAAAAAATATTGTCGAACTAGAGGACGTGGAAATATGAATAGCCCACCTTCTAGACGCAAAAAAGCCGCTTCTCCCGCATCTACCGATTCAACAAACGAGGATATCTCCCAGCAAGTTGATCCAGGTTCAGCAACAATTACAGTTAGCGCTGTTGAAGTAATTGAGTTGACCCAAGAGGAGCAAAGCGATCGCTTGCACCTGGAGAGAAAAGTAGAGAGGGCATTTTTTGAGGCGGGAAAGGCTTTAATGGAGTTACGCGAACGCAGACTGTACCGCTCGACCCACAAAACCTTTGAGGAATATTGCAGGGACAGGTTTAGTTATACTTACCGCCATGTAAATTATCTAATAGCTGGTTGTTTGATAGTTGACAATATAAAAATGGGAACTAATAGTTCCCAAAATGAAAGCCAAGATGAAATGGGAACTATTAGTTCCCAAATTTTGCCCACATCAGAAGTACAAGTTCGCCCTCTGGCAAAGCTAGAACCTCAACAACAGCCAGAAGCATGGCAGCAGGCGGTAGAACAAGCAGAGGGTAAAGTCCCAAGTGGTAGAATCGTCAAGGACGTGGTGCAGCGCATCATGGAAAGGACGAAAGTACCCAATACCTACCAAATCGGCGAAGTGTGCCAAATCGTAGTCAAAGACAATCCAGAACTCAGAGGCAAAGGTGGCTGTTGGGGTATCGTTAATCATGTGGGCGAATTCAGCTGCGCCGTCAGAACTTGGGATGGTGAGTACACCGTTGGGTTGCAGCACCTCAAATCTTACAATTACCTGCCTGCCGAGTGTGAGCAGATGCGGGTAATTTGCGATCGCATTCGTAGGTTACGGGAAAACGAGAACTTGGAAGAGGCAGCCCGTGCTGTGCTGAAGCACTTGGGGGAAGTGAAGCGACCGTATTTGACTGAGTTTGAGGAAGAAATTTTGAGTTTTATTGAAAAAAAATGTGTAATTAGAAAAAATTAACCTGCACTTATTCTGTAAGAGGTCTATTGATTATGTTGGTCACTTAAAAAGTGTATATAAATAACTACGGTAGTACCACTAACTATCAAAACTAAAACTGATGGCACTAGCGGTATCCAGGCTCCTTGTATCAATACAGCAAAGGATACACCATATAAAACGCAAACAGTTGCCACTCCTACCAATCCCAATCTTAACCACGATCGAAATTGCCAAATAATTGTAGCTCCAATTAACGACCAACCCCATACCCAAATAAATTCACCCCACTTTGGTAGCATCCATAATAGTGGACGATTATCTAAAACGGCACTGAGAATCTGACTTACCATCTGTGCTTGAAGCATTACCCCTGGCATTTGATTATACGACCACTGACTAGCGCTATATGGTGTAGACCAATAATCATGAAAACTTTCAGCACTTGTACCAATGAGAACGATCCGATTCTTCACTAAATCAGAAGTGAGTTTATTGTTCAAAACATCTGCGAGAGTTACTTGTGTAGCAGCTTGATGGGAAGAGCGATAATTAAGTAGCACTTGATGACCTAGATTATCGATTCTGTGATAGCCGCCGCTATTTGACTCTAAGTTTTTAAAGACAACATTGCCAAACTGCCAGTTTTTTTCTGTGGTTAGTTTGGACTGAATACCAAGAGCAAGCAAGTAACGATTTGCTAATTGAAAGCTAAAAGATTTATCAACATTGCAGGGCGAAGCAGGAGCCATAGCCAATATTTGACGCCGGATAATGCCATCGGAATCGGGTATAACGTCACTAAAACCCAAGTTTTGTTTTGGAACTTCAGGGGGTGGCGAAACACCACTGTTTTTGTTTTCCTCACTAACTTCGCATATTGCAAAAAAGCGATCGCTCTTTTGCATTAGTCTAGATAACTTCTTATACTTTTTTTCTACGTGATTCTCTCGATAGATATCTAAGCCAATGACTCGCGGTTGAAACTGCTCTAATTTTTCTACAACTTGAGCTAGGGCGCGGTCTGATAGTGAAGCTGCACCTCTTTCTTTGGCTGGTTGCGATCGCACATCAGCTTCAGTGACAGTAACTACTAAAATGCGTGGATCTTGTCCTTCATCAGGTCGCAATCGCATCATTGCATCAAAAGCCATAAGCTCCCATGACTGCAACATGCCAACGGAGCGCATCCCCATTATCAAGGCAGTCGTAACTATACTGACTTTGAAAATTGTCCCAATAATATTTCGGTTGTGCCAGCTAGTAGGTTGAGAGTCTACTTTGTTCGCCAACACCAACGACATCGCCGTTGGATTTTGACAAATCACTGGTAGCCAACTAGCACAGGGAAAGCTGCTTTCTAGACCCTGCAACTTTTCTATAGCTTCTCGCATCGCCAAATGGCAAGATTCTCCATTAGCAAAAGCCTCTAGAAAGTGCTTTAAAAATTCTTGAGCAACCCGATCTGGCACCGCTTCCCGCATGACAATCATTTGGGGAATGTGCAGCGATGCCAATTGTCGTACTAATCCTAGTCCATCACAGCAGTTAAAAATTGCTAATTGTAAACCTCTAGCGATCGCTGCTTTCAGTCCATTTTTTAACTGAGAAATTGTTAAACTATCAGTTTGATTGATATAAATTTGACCTATTTCACCATCAGCTTGACTCGAACCATGTCCGGCAAAAAAGAGAATATCCCAGCCTTTCTTGTCCCAAAGCCATTGATCTAACTCTTTGCGCTGTGGCTCAACCAGAAAAATAGTCTCTGTTTTTGGTAGTTGTTCAAGTATTGCCCGGTCTTGTTGAATATCTATTCCTTCACTATTACCAAGAATAGCTAATATTCTAATTTTGTTTGTAGTAGGTTTACGTAATAGTTTAACTTCATCTACTTCAGGAGCGCTTAAACCAAATACTGCCTTATGGTAATCCTCAAAGAAATCCCATAAATGCCAGGGTAGCCGACGAATTTGGTCATCTTCCGTTTCTAGAATAATCCGAATTTCTTCATGAGGATTTAACTTAGTGCGTAATTTCTGGTCAATGTTACGAAATAGCTCAGATTTCAGCCAAACATTAATTTCATTTTGTAAGTTGTCACATAAATTACTAAATTCAACAGAGGAAATATTAGTTATATCTTCTGTATCAATTTCAATACCTGCGTCGTTTGCCATATTTCTATGCCAACGTTGACCAGGGAAAAGAGTCTCATGCAGCAACAAATAGAGTAACTGCCAACGTCTGTAGAGTTCTATAAGTTCTGGAGCCGCAGGCAAGCTACCTGTAAATTGTATCGGTATAGGGTTGCTATAGTTGTACAATTGTGCTGTAACGGTAGCAAATCCCTGCTTCAAGTTACCCTTTCCTAAATTCAACACGACTAATTTAGTCATGGCTATCAGTCATCAAGTGCTTCCAGTAGAAAATCTTCCTTTATACTGACATTATCAAGAGCAACTTGTATACTAAAGCGAATTCCAGGAGAAGATTTAAATTTTTTGAGTTGAATATAATTATCGTGACTTCTGGAAGTTATTTCTTGAAGAATTGTCCCTGTTTGTGAAAGCAAAATTAGTCTGAGATTAGGTATTAAGTAAGGTTCTCCATTAGCTGGATGTAACTGTACGCGCAGACCGATTTTGCCATCAACCTCTGTTTTAAGGCCAATTAACAGCACAACTGCACTACCCCCAACTTCCATCCCTAAATCAATTAACTTGGCTCGTTTAACATATCCCTCATTCAACCCCAAATCGCTTCTGAATTGAACGGCTAAAGTTTTTTGTTGTGGTGATAACAAAGTATCCAAATCTTGCCAACCCACACTAAAGATATTTTGAAACCATAAACTCAAGTTACTAGCCACAGCGTAGCTAGCTTCAATTTGATTATTGTTTTGTTTTTTCAATCTTCTCTGATATAGATGCTGCCGCAATTCATCCACTGCCAAAAATGCCCCCCACACATCAAAGGGGACATTAAGTCTCGGCGAAGAAAAAGTCCACTTATTTAATTGTTCTAGCAATTGCTCTGCTTGTGCTTTTGACAAAGCTGCTAAAGATTTAATCTCTGGAATCTTGGGAGGACAAAGTTCTTGTGCTACCCACATCACATTTAAGTCTGCAATCAAATACTCTGCATCTAAACAATAAGTTCTATCCATTGGATCATAAATAGCTTGCTCCTGGATTTGTTGATGGTTAGCATAACCAGATATCCGCAGCCAAGATTCTTCTAGGTTTAACTGCACCGCTAGATAGTAATGGGCTGACCAACTAGGAATATCAATCCATTCTTGAGGAATCCGAAACTCTGTAAAGGAACTTTTATCACTAGGAATTAATGCTAATCGAGTCTCACCCAGAGTTAACACAGAACCATTTACTAATTCCCAAATACTCGGTAATTCGGCTTTTGGAAAGCATAATTTAGGCATTACTTGCAAATCTGGGTCTTCTTGCAACCAACTTAAAAAAGTATTTAAAGATAAATGATTTAGGTAGGCATTCCAGCGAGCAGATGTGTTCGAGTAAGACTCTTGCATCGTTTCCTGCCATGCAGTTTCTTGCTCTTTGTTTGATATATCTAAACATAAATTCTCATGATAGATTAGATTCAAATCATTTAAGTCAATGGTCATAATATTAATTCCTAGTCCTAATAAAAAAATTATCCTTTAGCCATTCATCTACAAAAATAGCTAGTTTATTGCTGACTCCCACTAAAGAATTTTTAGGTAAACCCATGTCTATTTCTAGTTGGTACATAAAAGCTTCTCTCAAATTTTCATTTACTTCATTTTTACTAAGAGATACCTTCAAAGTTTGATGTGCCAAGTTTTTATCTATTTTTTCTTGATCTGTCAATTTCAATTTCAAAACACTTATTCTACCTTCAATCTGGCATTTCTGAGTAATTTTATCTAAAGCAGATTTACAGATTTTCTGACAGTGTGACTGTAAGCATTCATCCAATGATTCTTTGATAATTTCAATATCTTTTTCGTCATTTAAACAAATTTCAGGATAAATTTTCTGAGATTCTTTAATAAAGTCTTTTAAAAGTATTTTGTTATATCTTGCTAACTGTCTAGCTACTTGATATTGTTTCTGGAGTTCAGGATATTTATTTTTTAAAACTACTGCCATCTCACTTTGAGTTAAGTTTAATCCCAGCCACAGTATTAACATTATTTGGCTAGTCTCTGAGATAGTTGAAAATAAGCTTGAAATAAGTGAGTTTACTTGCTGCCATTCTTCTTCTTGGACAAGATTATCTAAGGCAGTATACCGACTATCAGTTAAATTTTCATAGTTTTCTAAAGGCAGAAAAGACTTTGTTCGGTAATCACGAGCAGCTTGGATACAAATTTCTAATATCTCTTGAATTCTATCCTTTGAAACTGGTGCTTCTATAAATTCTAATTGATTACAGCGTTCATTATATAATGATGCAATTGCTTGAAAACATTCGGCGCTAGGTGTTTCTAAACTACGACTTCCTTGCCTTTGGTTCGGTTGATAAATTTCATCTAAGCATTGCCAAACTAAACAGTATGAGTTAACAAGGTTTTGATTTATTCCTTTTATCGTTAAAGCTTCCTGCATCTCTTTTTTAGTCAAATCTTTTAAAAGACCGTAGTTAGAAAATTTTTCTCTTTTACCTTCTAAGTCTTTTTGATAAATGGTATTACTAATAAAACGGACAACAGCCGTTTTAGCATAACCTTCTATATTGCTTTGAGAACGCTCAAAATCAAAGTTTTTGAAAAGTTTGGCTGGAGGGAAGATAGCTGAGTTAGCTATTTGAAAGTATTCTTCTAATGGATATTTGTGCTGGATAAATTTAAATCTTTGATAGCTTTTTCTAGCTGCCCAAAGACAAGCTTCTTGTAAGTATGCAGACAAATGTTTCTCTGCTCTAGAAGAAGACTTTGATATTTTTTCTGCCGATGATGTAGAAACACTAATCTTTTGTTTGCCCTCCGTTTGAGAACAAATTTTAAGTAGTTCTTGCGGTGATACCTCTCTAAGGATTTTCAGAAAATAACGTGCCCAATATTCTTCTTTAGCATCTGGCTCTAACTGCGTTAAAGAACTTATATCCCGTTCTAGGTCTACATCAACTTGCCAAACAAAGTTACAATTTTTGTGGTCATTTTTTAAGCTGAGAAAACTTGAAAATTGTTGAATGATACCTTCACGTTTTTTCATAATTTTTTCTGCCTTTTACATAAATTAATCAAAGAAATTTTTAATATTATCTGAAATACTTTTTTAAGTAAGATATATCGTTTTTATATCGTCAGAGTCATAAAGGAAAGATTAAAATCAATCTGAGATTAGAGCATGGCAATCGCATCATCTCAACAAAAGCAATAGATTCTCAATAAAGTCTAAATTAATCTCATTAACTTACACTTATTGCCAAAGGTTTCGCCATCACCGTTAGTAAGTTTTGTTTGCGACAGGCTACCGCTAGTGTAGCTTGCTTCCCTGTAGAGGTACGAGGGTAACAGCCTGTTATAGCCATCACTTTGAGTTCTGCAAACTAAACAAAGCGAGAAATACTGATTATGAGCGTTGATTGTTAATCTTGTCCGTGGTCAAGAGTAATTTAGATGCGTTTGCTCTGGAAATTCAGAGTAAAACTGTTGTAATTGACTGTTTGAGCAGAAGTTCAACTCCGTTTATTATACCTCTATACTTCTAATGGGTATTATATAAATCAATTTATGCAATTTTCAAAGAAAAATTGCATAAATTATCTATATGATTTTAAATGGTGGCATCCCGGTTTGCTGCCAAGTTGTAGTTGTAACTATCAGACAGAATAGGTGAAGACGAGCGCATTTACTTTACGGATCTATCATCTGCCACGCTCTCTCTTAAAAATTATCGAACAGAATTCACAGATGCATAATTTGATTTCTGTTATACCCATTTAAGATATAGAAGTAAAAAATCCTCATCTGAATTTCCGTTTGACAAGATTCTATTTTTCTGAGCTTGACGCCAATGGTAAGATTGTCAATAATTTGAGGATATTGAGTATTTATATCTGACTATGAAACTAAAAAATATACAGAAAATATTTTCTCTCTCTCAAAGTAAATTTGCGATCGCTCTACTTTTGGCACTGTTTAGCTGTACTAGTTATCCTTTAACATTGATAGCAAAGTCTCAGCAGCCAACTAGCAGTGGTAATCAACCACCACAAGACGGATCGAGTAGAGGTAGACCTACTCAACGAGGAGGAGCAGGTAGCCGTGGTAACTGTCCATCTGTAGAAGTACCAATTGTAGCTTTAACACCTGAAAAAACAGTAAGCTCAGTTGTTGAAGCGAATCCCACCTTTTGGGTGTTTGTACCCTATCAACTTAAAGATGTACCTAACGGAGAATTTGTATTACAAGATGAAGCAAATAACGACATTTACCGAGCTTCTTTTTCCCTACCTGAGATACCAGGTATTGTTAGCTTTACTTTACCATCAGCCATACCACTAGAAGTTAATAAAAGATACCAGTGGTACTTTAAAGTTTATTGTAATCAACAAAAATTCGACTCTGCATTTGTGCATGAATGGGTACAACGTATAGCACTAAAGTCTGACTTGGAAAGGCAGTTAAAAACAACTACCACAATACGCGATCGCATTCAACTATACACCCAAAATGGTATTTGGTACTCAGCTCTGACAGAGTTAGCAAAACTCCGCCTTGCTGAACCCAAAAATGCCACTCTAGACAATGAATGGGCTAGTCTAATGAAAAATATCGATCTAGAAAATTTGTCCCAAAAACCTCTTGTGGGAGAAGTAAAAATTAAACAGTAGTGGCGCAAAGATGCCCCTACTAATTGTTCCTTGTACTTTTTAAAGCCAGTTCCCGACCAAAATGTATGGTGCCCATAAATAAGGAATTTCATAATCAGTTAATAGCTGAATTTGAGCGCGACGAACAGCTTCAGCTTTTGTTACTTTACTATTTTCTAATTCTTGATAAAACTTACTCATAAATTGAGCAGTAGATTTATCATCTACCGCCCACAAAGTTGCTAAGGTACTCCGAGCGCCTGCACGGACTGCTATACCAGCAAGTCCTAAAGTAGCTCGTTTGTCTCCTTGAGCAGTTTCACAAGCACTTAAGACAAGTAGTTCAATAGCGCTAGATTCTCTTTGTCCACTGAGTCGAATTAAATTATCAAAATCCTTAGCTTTTAAGAGTTGTTCCCAAGTTAAAATAAATGTTTTATTCGGATTAGAACTAAACTCGCCATGAGTTGCTATGTGAACTACTGTATATGGGATTTTTTTTATTTGATTCTGTAAATTTATTTTGGTAAAATCTTGATTAAATAGTTCTGCATTTTTAGGTATAGCTGATTGAATTTGTTGTAATTCAATTTCTACATTCTTGAGTTTAGCAAATGAACGTCCTTCAATTTTACGTTGTTCACTTACCCCAGCAATTAATCCATTTATCTGCACTTTTTGTAAAGATTTTGGTTCAATTAATTGTAAACCTGGAGCTAAGGAAATAGCATATTTTTGAATTAAATACTTTTGGTGTTCCCGATCGTATAAAACCGCCATTGGAATATTCCGTAACTCACCATCTAGTACAAATACTAGGGTTTTTATATTCATTTTTTCTAATTCAATTTCTAAAGGTTGAATTAGCCAACTATAAACCTGTTGAGATAACTTATTAACATCGTTGATTCTGTCTGGTTCTCTCAAATATTGTTGTAATTTTTCTAAAATACTTTCAACTTCTCTAGATTTTTTATTAACTGTGTAATGAGATAATTCCGTTTTATTTGGTAACTTGAGAATAATGTCTAGATGGTCCGCCAAAATAATCGGATAAATTACTGCTGCGGTATCATTCGTTTTATCAACTACCTCATCAATTTGTTCGGGTACGGCTTTTAAACAAGCTTCTCGAAAGAAGTTTTCTAGTTCAGCTAGTTGAAGTGTTTCAAGTATGCCACGAGCTTGCTTTAAATTTTTTTGACTAATGCTTTTTGAACTAACTGTAGATGAAGGTTGCAAAAGTAAATCAACCAATTGTCGGTAAATAGGTTCTATATTATCCCGAAAGGAAAACTGTACATCTGGGTTGAGAGTAATTAAATCATTGCGTAAATATTTGAGAGTATTTACCGCTTCAGTGTAGTTAGCGATCGCTCCAGTCACATCTCCTTGTATTCTAAGTATGTACCCTAGTTGCCATTGCCACAAATAACCTATATCCCCAGCTTTTATCGCTTGGGCTACCATTAAAGCTTCCTGGGTCAGTTTTTGAGCATTAGATATATCCTGGTTTTCTAGATATAATCCACCCAATGCGCCTAAACCATAAGCAACTGAACGCTCATCATCCATGCTTCTAGCCTGCTGCACAGATGTTGCTAACATTTGAGCAATTTCTTTCGATGAAGGAATGTCTGCGTTGGTAGCTTGTTTCAAGCACACCAAGTTCTGAGCAAAATTAATTTGTGCGTAATTTGCTGTGTGACTTGGGGGAATTTTAGCTAGCTTTACTTGAATTTCAGAAGATAATTTCTGAGCTTGTGACCATTGCTGAAGTTTCAACAATATACTCAAATGATTAAGTTGGGCTTGGATTTGTGAGAGTGGTGAGGTTGCTGTGGTGACAGCTTCTTCATAGAATTGCACTGCTTGTTGATAATATTTGAGAGATTCTGTAGAGACAGGTCTATTTATACAATGTAACGGAGTATAGTTTTCAAAACTGATACTGTCTTGCTGCGAGATTTGGCTATTACCTAAAGCAAGTGCGGTATTACCTAAACTTAGCAGCGTTGCACTGATTTCTGAAGGAGATTGTAATTTTTTGGCGATGTCTCGACTTTGTTGTAAAACCTTAAAGGATGGTTCTAAATCACCGACTAATTGCAGAACATCACCAAAGCTACGTAAAGCTATAGCTTTTACAAGCGAATCTGGTTGCTGTTCAAGACGGGGTTGTAACTCTTCTAAGGTGGTGCGAGCTTGATGGTAAAGCCCTAATGCTTGCTCTGCCATACTTTGGTTAATCAAACTGCGGATGCTACCAACTTCATCACCTGCTTGAGTATATGTATTAGCAGATTGCTTCCATGAGTCTAAAGCTTGTTCCGTTCTGCCTAGTTCTAATTGCAGATTTCCTTGAATATCTAGAGTTTGTGCCAAGATTATTGCAAAGTTCTGAGTTTTTAGTTGTGAATTTTTTAAGAGGTTGAGACTTTGTGTAATTGCAGCTTCTGCTTTTTTCCATTGTCCAAGTTGCTTAAAGACTAACGAAAGATTGCTTAACGCCATTGCCTTTCCTAGTTCGTCTTTTTGCAGATTAAAAGCATCTGTTGCTTGTTGCAAAATTATTACTGCTTCAGATAACTGTCCAGTTTCATAGAGTTTTTGTCCTTGTTCAACCAATAGTTGAGCATTTGGTTGGGTCTGGGTAAATTGAGAGAAGGCAGGAACTGAAATTCCCCAAACGCTTAACAAGGTAGCCAAAACAGCTATTGTAATTCTTCTTAACCACTTCCTAAAATAAAGACGACTTTTGCAAGTCACGATCGTAATTTTGAGAAAGTGTTGTACTACAAGGAAAAATCGAAATCTTTTTTTTGTCATTGACTCTGCCTCGTTCTTATCTAACAAAGCAATGAAAGCTAGAGTATTACCAATGCTTTTTTTTAATTAAACCATATTTAACAGGATTCTCAATTTATAATATAGATTTTTTTCCCTCTTGTTGACATGGATATCAATTGTCAGATGGAATTACAGCAAAATTTAGGAGTAAAACGGGCTTAAGACCTCGCTACCAAACCTAGATTGTGTAAGTAAGTCGTGGTGAAATTTTACAAGTATGTAACAAAAAATTAAGCAGAAGAA
>NZ_JABXKN010000054.1:0-18332 GCF_017115065.1 Nostoc sp. JL23 | reverse complement strand
TCACTGGTGGATTAAAATCGGGGCTTAATCGTAAGTGATTTACCGAACATGATATAAGACCTTAGCCATCTCCTGAGTAATTTCTTGTTTTCCACTCATAACTTCAGAAACAACCTCTCTTGAACCAAGAATTGCTACTAACTCAGCTTCCTTAACACTCTGAGCATCGATTAGATGGAGGAACATTGAGTGTGCTGTTGATTCTCCCATTGGATAATGCTCATCCTCATATTTTTCTATCAGAGCAATCAACAGGTCTAATAATGCCGACTCTTCCAAAGTTCGGTTAACTCGATGAGACAGTTCCTCAGCTAGCGTAGTAGCTTGCTCGTTTTCCTCATCTGTTTTAATAACCTTGGGTTGATATTTAGCAAGCAAACTAGCATAAGTTTCACGGTTAAAAGTAAGGGCCATTTTTCCATTTATCCTTATCGTATTCTGCGTGGGTCAAAATGTATTTAAGATAAATTATTTGGTCACTATAAACAAAATCAACTATCAGACGGTATTTGTTACCTTTGATATTAAAAACAGTAAAATTACCAACAGCTTCTGTTTGAGGATAAACTGCTTGCACCTGGGCAAGATTATTCCATGTAGCTTTATTGGCAGCCTTGTACCAGTTTTTAAGTGCATCACAGGAATCAGCATAATTTGGTTCTTGGCAACTTTTGGTGATCTCACTTGGGGGAAGGCAGAGGGCAGAAGGCAGGAGGCAGAAGTCGGAAGGGTAAAAGTAATAAATTCAAGCTTTGAGTTTGTTTAAGCTAGCAACTAATATACTTTGCATTTCCTCGACCTCATTCAATAGGGGAGTGAAAAGGTTTTTGTCAGCTAAATCTACAACTTTTGCAATGATTAATTGGGTATCAAGTTCTCTCAAAGAGCCTAATGCAATATGTAAAAACTGTATGTATTCTGGTTTTGAGCGCCTTCCATCGCCTTCTGCTATATTGGATGCTACAGATACAGAAGAACGTCGAATTTGGCTGGTTAAACCATACAATTCGGACTGAGGAAATAGGCGGGTAAATTTATAACAATTGATAGCAAGTTTAACCGCCCTTTGCCAGATAAACTGATTTCTATAACTCATATAATCAAGTGTAAATTGTCAAAATCTTCTCCTCAAATAGCCAACAAAAATCGTCGTTCCAGTAAGTCTATCTTGGCCCGACCATACATCTGCCGCTTTAACATTTTCAGTCGATTAATATGCCCTTCAACGGGGCCATTGCTGACTGACATAGTTACACCTGCTTTCACAGCATTGTAGTCAGACTCTAAACTAACAGCAAAAGAGCGCAACAAAGAAACCGAGCTGTTTTTAGCTTTGTTTAACCAAGCATCAAGCTGCTCAGGCTGGCGTTGACGCACAAGAGATGCTCTCCTGTTGAGCTAGTTCAATAGCTGACTTCAAATCCGAATGGGCTGTTTGTAGTTGAGCGATTACTTCACGCTCATTAGGCTGTGTTAATTCTGGTCGTCGCAAGACTAAAGCTGTGACGCGACTGGGGGTGAGAGGACGATGGCAAGAAGAGCTTATCCTGATGGAAGCGTTTTTTGTTGAACCTTTTGCTGGTGCAAATCCGGGTAAGCTCTTGAGATAACGAGTGAAGCGAACGAGTGTAGCATAACTACCGGTATAGCCAGCTTGTCGAATTTCCTCAAACAGTTCTTGGGTGTTGTAGTTACCGCTATTCCAGCGACTGAGGAGGTAATCTTGATAAGGGTTGAGAAGGCTCAAACCTTGGTCGCTACGTTGGCGACGTTCGGTAAAAGTTGAGCAACGCTTGTAATTATAGACTGTATTTCTAGCAACTCCCAGTTCTTTAGCGATTGCTTGCACTGATAAGCCAATAGACCGTAAGCTCCAAACTTGCTCATGGATGTCCCTCCGTCTGGCCTGTGCCTTGGCGGATTGGACTTTTCTTTTTAAAGATGTGTTTTGGGGAAACCTTGGCACAACTGGGTAGGGATTAGCCTCAGCAATCAAGGGGTTGTGTGCTGTTTCCACCTCTTTTAACACTTTAGTACCAGTACTAAAGACTTGTTTTTCCACTTCAAGAAGTGCTTTGGCGTGAGTACCAAAGACTTGATAGAGCGTTTGAAATAAGTTTTGCAATAGATGAAAACGGTCTGCAACTTGAATGGCTTCTGGTGCGCCTTGACGAATACCACTTTCATAAGTTTTTGACCGATCTCGTGAAACGACTTTGACACCGGGGTGAGCTTTTAACCATTCTGCTAAGGTTTCAGCCTTAGCATCTTTTAGTAGAGCAATTGGTCGGCTGCATTCCAGGTCAATTAGTGCTGTCCCGTAAGTTTTACATTTACGAAAGCAGAAGTCGTCTACCCCAAGAGTATGTGGTGTTACGATGGGTGGCAGTGGGATTGAGCGGACTAAATTTAATAGTGTGTTGCGAGAAACTTTTATCCCCCATTGCTGTAAGAGTCTTTCCCCTGCTGCACCACCATTAGCTAAACCAATCACACTCAGTCGTTGAGCTAAACGTAGAGTTCTTCTAGCCCAAGGTGTGGTTACATTGGTCAGCCTTTCTGTAAAAATGCGCCGTTTACACAACCTATTGATGCAAAAAAACTTCCTTACCCGTAACTGTAAGGTAATGCTGTAATCAGCCCAGGGTAAGTCTGCTAATAAGCGTTCATAGCGACTATGAATTTTTTGAGTTGGTTGGTTACAAACTGGACAGTTAACTACTCTACTGATTGCGGAAACAATCAAATTTATCTGAGTTTTTATCTTGTCAAGTTGGCAATTCTCAAGTCTCAGATTGCTTGAATCTGGTAATAGGTGAGTTAGCACCGACATAGAACTTGTTGAGGCTTATACCTCAAATGTTTGAAGGAGTGAAGTTTGAAGTATCTCGATTATATCTTTCTTCCTTTTGCCTTCTGCCCTCTGCCCTCTGCCTTCCCCCAACCGAGATCACCAAAAGTTGCCAAGAACCCATAATTTTGGCAAAATTCGCGCAGCTTTTTCCGACTAATGATGTGTATTATATCTAACTCAGCTGTGCCACAAGTTGATTCTCTAACAGCGTATCATTTGTCAACAAGTCTTCAACGGTGATTCGCAAAAAGCGTTGTTCATCAACTTGAAAGAGAATTTTAATGCGATCGCTTCCAGGATATCCGGCTGGTGTCAATTGGGCAATTGTCCTCGCACCTTCTTGATCGTTAAGGGGTTTAACGCTGATTTCACTATTGTCCATACGGCGAGTAATTAAGCGATCGCCATCAAAATAAACTTCGGTACTACCCGTATCTGCTCCCAATTCTCCCATAATTAATTCAATGCTGGGCTGATTTTCCACAGAAGCACCTAAGACTAATTCCACTGGCTGACTCATTGGATATGCCTGTCCAGCTTTAATTAAAGAATGCCATTTGTGACGCTGGTTGCGACGATCCCAGTAGCGGATACCATAACTATGATACAGAAAGTCTTTGATTTGTATCCCTTGGGCTAACTGTAATGCACCTTGAGCGATCGCTTCAAAGGGACGTTCACAACGGATTTTTTCTGGCTCAAAGTACTGTTTGATCCATGTCTGCACTGCCGGCAATTGCACGGTGCCACCAACTAACAAAACTGCATTAATATCTGGAAGTTCTATCCCTTGGCGTCTTGCTTGTTGCAACAGTGTCGTCATCGACTCATCTAGTAACTCAAAAAATGCGTGTTCTTTGAGAATATTTTCAAAAGTATCGCGGTTTAGTTCCAGTTCATAACTTTCAAATGTCTCATCGTCAAAATAAACTTCACTAGCTTGGTTTTGAGTTGATAGCTGAATTTTTACCCGTTCTGCCAATCTTGTTGTCAACGGACTTATCGCTAACTCTTGAGTTTTGGCAAAGTAATCTACTAACCAATTATCAATATCAGTACCGCCCAAATTTTGCCCAGCTTTCGCCAATACACGGGCAGTTTTGACTTTTTGTTTTGAATCTTCAGCCAAGGACTTATTACCCCACTTGAGGATAAATCCGAGTGGTTTGCTGGTTGCTTGTACACCTTGATCCAACCGGACAAGGGACAAATCTAAAGTACCGCCACCAAAGTCAATCACCAAGAGAATTTCTCGATCTGCCAAGCCATAACCCAAGGCGGCGGCTGTGGGTTCATCTAGCATTCGCACTTGTTCGACAGGAAGGGATTGACAAACTTTCCCTAACCAGTGACGATAGGCTTCAAAACTGTCTACGGGTACGGTTAACACGAGAGAATCTAAGCCACCTTCCAGGGGTGCTAGTTGTTCAATTACTTGGGTGAGGAACCATTGCCCTACTTGTTCAAAGGTGACAATTTGCCCATCTAGTTCGGGTAAGAAACCTTGAATATTTGCACCGATACCGCGTTTGAAGCTGCGGAAAAATCGCGTTTCGCCTTTGAGGTCAAAACCGCGATCGCGTACTTGTTGCCCGACTAAGACTTTATTTTGGGCTGCGTCTTCAACATAAACCAAGCTGGGAATCAGTGGCGGATTGAGACTTTGTTTAATTGATAAACCTGGTAGAGTCAGGGTTTCTGGCTGCTGGGTTACAGGGTTCCAACGAGCAATGACTGTGTTACTAGTACCAAAATCGATTGCGATCGCCATACTTTATATTTATTCTCTCGCACGAAGATGCCAAAGCTGCTTTCTTTGTGATTATTATTCTCTATAACCTACCAAGAATGCAAATGCGTTCATAGGCTTACTTCTTTGTATCCCAACTCAGATATCGATTCAGTCTATTGCAGCTAACACTTCGCTGCATGAAAAGTCCCAATTCTCATACAGTAGAAGCTACTAACTAATGCTGCCGTTCAGTGCAGCTATAGCAATCCTATTTGAGTTGTGAAAAATATAGATTAGGAAACGAACCGCCAAGGACGCCTTCTCTGCGAGAGGCTCTGCCAACGCGCAGCGTCTCGTCAGAGAAGGACGCAAAGGAAAGAAAGAAGAAAGAGAGATATAATTTTCACGAATGATTTAGGACTGCTATAGTTTTTAGCTGTCCTTTGATGTCAAAACTAGTTCAGTCTGGCTTGTTTTGAAATCCGTCTAGTTATTTCAATTTCTTGTTTGATTTTATTTGCTTCGTCTTGAGATTCCTCTGCTAGTTCTTCAAGATTATTCGCTATTGACAATACCTCACGTGCTAACTGTTTCGTCTGTGCTGATTTTCGAGCATATTTTTGAGAGGCTTCTGTAATTTCAGAAAAAATATCTTTGTATTCTTCAGGTGGATTCTCCAACCAATCCTCAAATTCGCTTTGCGGTTTTTGAAGAATAGCAATAGTTTTTTCCCAAGAGGTTTTAAGACGCATATCTAACGTCTTAATCTCTTTATTTTTCTCCTTGAGTTGTTTGGTATTGTTTACTCCAGCTAACTCGTAGACTTTAGCTTTTAGCTCTTGAAGTTTCATGATTACTGTCAAGCGTCCCCAATTTAGAGCATTTTATCAATCTACTTATTTAATTTCTGATAAAGTCTTTCATTCTCTTCACGAAGACGCTGACTCTCTTGAACTAACGTAGCAATTTGCTGTTTCTGCTGTTCAACTAAAACTATTGCTTCGTCCCTTTGCTGCTTATACCGTTTGGTATGGGCAACTTTTCCACCTAAACTCTGATTATTTTTAGCTAATTCTTGTCTTCGTTTCTCAACCGCATTGTACTTCTTTTTAAGCTGCTCTAGTTCTGTAACCAGTTCAGTCTTAGCTTTATTATTCTCAGCTTCAGATTGTAAAGCTTCATTTTCAGCTTCTAGCGAGGAAACTCGTGCTTCTAATCTCTTAATTTCTTTATCCTTACCAAATAGTTTCTCTTGTAATGCTTTGAGCAGACCCAGAAGCTTGGAATTTTGTTGATCTTGTTCATGACTAGCTGCTTCAAGCTCACTAGCGCGATCGCGCAGACGACCAGCCCGATTCTGTAGAACTTTGGCTGTACATTCGTACTTAATAATAGCAATAACCCAGTTACGATCTGCTTCATCCAGTTGTTGAACTTCAGGGCTACGCCAAAGATCATCATAGTTGGTACAATCATGTCGTAGATCCTGGGTTTTCACGTGTCCAGGATCTGCAATTAACTCAGAGTTTTTCAGCCAAACTCGGTCATGCCAGTAGTCAAACAATGCCTTGCTGTTGTCCATCATTGTGCGATCGCGTTGTAAAGTATCTATTTATCCTTAAACATAGAGTAACTGGAAGCTGACATGTAGCCTTATTTACTTGGAACTACTTTAAGAAATCTTCACTTTGTTACATCATCTGCTATCTTCGCCATGATTTAGACGGGATTTGATAAATGCTTACCCTGCAATTGAACTAGGAATTCTATTTTTGGGGAACGAGCTTAGGCAATACCTGCTCAAAGATTCGTTTTTGACCATTAGGAGTGAGGGCAACTTCATCCTCTGCAACAGGTCGAATATCCTTACTTTTGATTAGCCTAGATATAGCAACATTAACGTTTTGAGGGTTCTGGCTGACAGCATGTTCACGTAGTTCAGCCCGACTCAAGCGATTATTGGCGGCATGATACAGCAGCAACAGAACTTCATCCGTTGCATAAATATCTCTTGCCAGAACTAGAGGTTTTCCGTCCAATTCATGAATTACTGAATGTTCTAGTTGAACAATTTGGGCAATGGTTTCTGCAACAACCTTTCGATCTCGATTCCAAACTAGGCGGAGAAATTCTGCAAAAATCCATTTGCTTGCATGAAGCACCAGCATTGAATCCATATAATTTGCGGTGTACTCGGTTGATATGTGAACAGCACCGCGATCGGAGCGGAATCCATATACAACCTCAATCACTTTAGCCAAATGATAACGATCCTTCGATCCAAGTTGATGAAGAATATTTTTGTTTAATAAATCCTCACGAATTTTACCAGGCAATTTTCGATGATCAATCTTTCCGGTATCCATTTGAAGCAAGCAACGCGAAATTGCTTCACAAAATCGCCCACCGTCTAGTTCTGTTGGTTGCCAGTCGCCAGCTAGAAATCGTTGCTGCATTTCGATGTAGCATTCAACCACTGCATGAGCAAAGTGAGAGTCAATAATTGTTGAAAGTTCTTGAATTAATTGCTCAGATGTCCTTCTCATAGTTACACCCCACCAGAATTTTCAGAAGATTCATTAATAGTTCCATTGCTTTGTGTGGAGCTTATCAATCTTTCGACCTCAGCCAAACCAGGAGATAGTAATTGGAAACCATCCTGCACTTTAATTAAGCTTCCTTGTCCTGAAGTTGCTTGTAAGCGTCTTTCTAAATTACGCTCATCTAGCTCGATGCCGAGTCCGAAATACAAGAACTGCTTGAGCTTGTAGCTTGAAACCGCTATCTCAGGATTGCTTGTTGCCTTACCAATTGCCCATAGACTAAACAAGCCCTTCTGCATGACTGTGCAATCTTTAATGGCTGCATAAAAATCAATATTCGAGGCAAATAATTTCCAACTAGCTACCCAAGGCTCCACTTCTTTGGAAATTCCATTATTCTTGCGCTTGCCATTTTTGCTGCTGCTTTCTGAATCTTCGTCGCTTTTGGCATTAGATTTAGAACTACGTGAGGCTGTACCAGAGGTTAAATCCCACTTGCCTTTGATCTTGTCATCAAATACTTCTGCGAGAACTTTTCGCGCTTCGTCTTTTCCTGAAAGACTTAGCCCAGCCATATTTCTCTCAACAATCAAGTCAGGACTTTTACTAATCCATGTGACGATGTTGTTATCATGGAATCCAACTCTTTTAAGAATTTCATTCAACTCAGCACGAGGAATTTCCTCCCGTCCATTGATATCTAACGAATACAAGAGAACCAAATAGGTCAACCTGCGTGCAGCATCTTTCTTGTTTGCTGCTTTGAGCCTCTTCTTGTCCATTAACTGTAGTTGTTCGCCGTTGTGCCGGAAAATCTGTTTTAACTTGTCGGTATCGCCTTCATGAGCAGCAGGAAGTT
Source organism: Nostoc sp. JL23 (assembly GCF_017115065.1). NCBI lineage: Bacteria > Bacillati > Cyanobacteriota > Cyanophyceae > Nostocales > Nostocaceae > Nostoc > Nostoc sp. JL23. The sequence continues at coordinate 10,344 of NZ_JABXKN010000054.1, read as the reverse complement.
GAGCAACTACATCAATTGTAGATTTATTGTTCTCGTCGCTGGATTCATCCTTGAATAAGGAAAGTTGTTGAGGTTCAGGATTACTTAAATTACGAATCACAGAACGACTATTAGGTGTATTAGGTGGTTTTCCAGGTGTCATTTGTCCACCAACGATCGCGGCGATCGCAGCACCACTCCAGCTAATACCTACTTCATTGGTGAGGGCAAGCTGAATCTCAAGTGAATTACCCTTGCTGATTTCAACAAATTTTAACGTGTTCATTACGGTAGGTAGACTACCGCCATTGCTTGATACTGATGCGTTATGCCCTTCACCTATTGGGGTTCCACACATTACACATCCTTTTGCGCCGGGAAGAAGTATTTCATAGCAGTCTTTGTTTTTACATCGAATCTGCTGAGGACAGTTAGAACAGTAGAATCCATTGCTAGATAAGGGATGTTGGCAGGAGGGACATGTTTGCATATTTTTAAGTCTCCAAAACTCTATTTGAACTGCATTTTACAAAGAGGTTCAGATAGAGCGCGACTATTTGGCAGTATTAGAGGCTATAAAATGAAATCTTTAGGAACTATACTTAGCAAAAGTTTTAAACTTTTTATAAATTACAGGTCAATACTTTTATATTATTGACTTTTCAGGGTGAAATATAGTTTATGGCGCATTCTTATGCTGCTCTTTCTGCCTTCGAGCGACTTTTATTATTAATTGCAACCTTTGTCCGATACCCAGGAGTTGGTTGTATTGATCCTATGCAATCTGACTCTAATAATCACGATACATTGCAATTAGTACAATTGTACCTACAAAAAGTAGCAAGCGAATTAAATGTAAAGCTACCGCCATATTCGCGTCATACCATCCAAAAAGATTTGAAGATTCTTCGTCGCTATGGACTTTTGGATAGGCGACCTTACCGCTGGGGTTACTATGTTGGTAGAGGTCTAATGAATCGGGAGGAGTTACAAGTTGCGCTCAATGCCCTACACTCTCAGGCAAGATATCAGGAAGACCCTCAAATTAAGCGGATCTATCAAAGACTAATGCGGCGATTAGGGGGGTTAAAGCTGAAAGATGAGATGTTTTATCCGGTGAGAACCCAATTAGACCGAGTTATTGTCTACACCAATCCGGTGGAAATGATGGCCAAGGGCAAATATCAAAGCCAAGGTACGTTATTTGAAAAACTAGATGCACTTGAAACGGCAATTATTAAAGGGCAAGCAGTTGAGCTTTATCGCTATCGTAATCCGTACAATCCCAACAAAACCAGATATGAGCAAGTTTATCCTTTACAATTGATTTATGCAGATATTGCCTGGTATTTGTTGCTGGAAGATTATAACAACGGTCATCTCGTAGTGTCACGTATTGATCGCTTTAGCGATCGCTTCAATGTTCTGGATAGCAAAGGCCGCGGCTTAGATAGCCAATGGAAAAGCTTACATATCGCTCATCGGCTCTTAAAGGCAGGTTGTGGCTTGAAGTTGGGTTTAAGAGAAGAGCAACAAAAGGAGATCCGTGGAGAACTGGAGCTTGTAGAAGTGAAAGTTCGATTTTTCCCTGAAGTAATGGGATTTATCCAAGAGGGAGAAAAGCGACATCTTCACCAAGAAATCAAACCAGGGCCTAAGGGAAAAGATGGCAAATTTGCTTATGTAGATTATATTGTTAAATTGCCTGAGCGATCGCTGGAGGAGTTTTGTCGCTGGGTGTACCGCTTCATGGACAATGCTCAGTTCATCTCTCCTGAATATCTAGCTGAACAACACCAGAGATTTGCTCATGCATTAATAGATCGGTATTCTTCCAAAGCCATATAAATTAAGATAATTGACTCACGTGACTTTAATGCTGGGCGAAAGTAGAGGCATTGGCTAATTAGTACAGAAACCTAATCTAACCCGGAGTTCCGGGTTAGTAGTAGTTCATGCTCAATCTTCATTCCGTAACTGCCATACTGCACCAAAAGCGGCCCCAGCCCCAGCTAACAATCCAGTACTCATTCCTTGGATAGTTTTTTGGAATGGATCTTGGGTTAGGCACTCACTTGTAACCTTACTGTCTTCCAAGCAAATACTACTTTCTGCCCAACCAGCAGTACCTCCTAAAATTACACCAGTGATACTACAAGAAATAATTAGCAGTAAAAGACGTTGTGTTTTTCTAGCCATAGATGGATGTTTTACTCAATTTTGTATTTTAGACTTTAGATTGGCTCGGTATGTGAATAAATTGGTCTGGATAAATAATTTTAGATTTTTCATAGTTAAGCACTAGTTTAATCGGGCTGCTTCAGCAAAATTCCAAATCTAAAATTCTGTCAAAGGTTGGAAATTGTGGTTGACTTTCAACTACTTTACACATCCGGGCAGTAAATGTCAGCTGGTTTATGGCTGATGAGGCGAACTCATGCGCCTCGCCGCGATAAACAAGACGCGATTTATCGCGTCTCTACAATCTGCGTTTTGGGTTTATCTGAACTGTATTGAGTTTTGACCACAGATGCTCCAAAAAGCATCTACTCAATCTTCAAGTTGAAAGGCAAGCGGGCATATACCCCTTGTGGATCGTTCATCTTTTGCAGAATCTCTACTTCCTGTTGTAATTTCTGAAATTCAGCGGTGAGGGGATTGGATTGTTTGAGTTGCGCCCCCTCAATTCCGAAAGCAGTCCGCGCCTCTTCTGTTGCACGCCCAAAAAAGCGTTCTCCGAAACTGCTAGTGCGAGGATATTCTTGTACTTCCCAGTCTTCTCCTAGTTTCGCTTGCTTGGCAGCGTATGCGATCGCAGTATTCAAACCGCCAATTTCATCCACCAAACCAATTTCTTTGGCCGCCTCACCCGACCAAACCCTTCCTTGGGCAATTTCTGCTACTTTTTGTTCTGGGAGTTTCCGACCTTGAGAAACTTTATTCAGAAACATATTATAAATACGGTTAACACTGCGCTGATAAATTTCTAACTCTTGAGGCGATTTCGGACGCGAAACTGTTTGACTATCAGCATAGCGTGCGGTTTTCACCGAATCCCAAGTAATACCATTATCATTAGCCAGCTTTTCCCCATTGAATAAGATCCCAAACACCCCTATCGAACCTGTAATGGTATTTGGTTCTGCAAAAATGCGATTAGAGTCGCTAGCAATCCAATAACCACCAGAGGCGGCGACATCACCCATTGATACTACAACTGGTTTTACCTCACGAGTTAATTTCACTTCTCGCTGCATGACTTCGGCTGCGGTAGCACTACCACCAGGACTATTAATTCGTAATACAACAGCTTTCACATCTTTATCTTGTCGCAGCTTGTTGAAGATTTTCGCAAAGCGATCGCCTCCTACTTGGCCATCTTCTCCTTTGCCATCGACAATTTCGCCCTCAGCATAAACAACGGCAATTTGATTTTTGGAGTTACGTTCTACACCCAAAGATTTACCAGAAACTTGTGCGTAGCTATTCAGGCTAATTTGTCGGAATGTTTTGTCTTCTTTATCGCTATTTGTAAACTTTTTCAAGTCAGCGACAACTTCATCGGGGTATTGTACTTGATCGACTAAACCGCTAGTTTTGGCTTGTGTGGCTTCTAGTAAGGATTGATTATCTGCGATCGCTTGTAACTTATTGGGTTCAATTTTCCGACTTGCGCCTATAGCAGTGCGCCACTCTCCCCAAACATCATCCAACAATTTCTGAGTTTGTTCGCGGTTTTCTGGACTCAACTTGTTGAGAATAAACGGTTCAACGGCTCCCTTAAATTTCCCTACCCGCACGACTTGAACACCAATGCCATACTTCTGTAATGCTCTCGCCAAAAACATTGGTTGTGAACTCAAACCGTTGACTTCCATCATTCCCAAAGGATTAAGTACAATGGAATCTGCCACTGAACTAACGTAATATTCCTTTTCACTCCAATCACTGCCATAGGCGACAATCTTTTTCCCCGCAGCGCGAAACTCCTCCAGCGCTTTCCGAATTTCTTTCAGGGAAGCATAGCCGACGTTACCAGCTTGGCTTGTGTTCGTTCCATCCACATAGATCCCGACAATGCGCGGATCGCGTCGCGCCTTTTCCAAAGTTTCCACAACTTTGCGGAGTGCCATTCTATCTTCATCGACACCTGAAATTGTGTTTTGAAACAGTTCCCCTGAACTAGGTTCACCATCAGTAATTTTCATTGACAAGTCAAAAACCAACACTGACTTATCTTTCACATTTGGCCCAGTATCTTTAGACGAGCTAGCAGCCAATATCAACAAGAACAGTCCAGTGGTTCCCAGACCACCGAAAATAATTAGTCCTAGTAAAGTGCCAACTAAACTAGCAAAAGTTTGTTTGATAAAATTACGCATTAGTTATTAGTTATTGGGCATTGGGCATGGGGCATGGGGCATTGGGCATTGGTTATAACCAAATGACTAATGACTAATGACCAATGACCTATTTACCTATTCTATGCGCTGTAAACTGCCAGAGTGCTTTAACTGATACAAGGTGGTGTTGCCAGTACAAAATAAGACTGTGGTGATTTCAGCGATTAATACCTCAGTTAGTTCCGCAACTGCTGTCTCTGATGTTGCTGCTGCTTGTAAGAAAGGCATTGCTAAACCAGCTATATCTGCTCCCAAGGCGATCGCGGTTGCAACATCCAATCCATGACGCAAACCTCCCGAAGCGATTAAGGGCACATCTTTGGCAATCGCTCTAATTGTTGTAATACACTCTGCTGTCGGTAAACCCCAATCCGCAAACGTCCTCCCTAAGCGACGTTGCAAAGGACTTTCTGCCCGTTCGCTTTCTACCTTTGCCCAAGAAGTACCACCCGCACCCGCGACATCAATTGCTGCTACCCCAGCTGCAAGAAGTTTCTGTGCGATCGCTGCTGAAATGCCGTTACCAACTTCCTTCGCAATCACTGGCACTGGCAATTTTGCACATAATATAGAAATCTTGTCAAGCAAACCCCGAAAATTAGTATCACCTTTAGGTTGAATGCACTCTTGTAAAGGGTTAATGTGCAAAATCAAGGCATCAGCTTCTAAAATATCAACTACGCGCAAACATTCATCTAAGCCGTACTTGTAGTTAAGTTGCACAGCCCCCAAGTTTGCAAATAGCAGAACATCGGGGGCATACTTGCGGACTGCGAAAGTATCGGCCACTTGGGGTTTTTCCACCGCTACCCGCTGCGAACCGACACCCATTGCAATTTTGTAGTGTTGCGCGACTTGGGCCAAACGTTGGTTAATGATTGCGGCTTGTTCTGTTCCGCCAGTCATGGAAGAAATTAACAAGGGTGCGTCAAGGTTTTTTCCCAGGAAAGTTGTACTGATATCAATATCGTCGTGGTTGAGTTCGGGTAAGCAACAATGGGTGAAACGATAACGTTCCAATCCATTGGTGATTTGATCGCACTGAACATCTTCTTCTAAGCAGATGCGAATGTGATCGGCTTTGCGATTTTGAGTTTGTGCAGAGATATTGGTAGGGGCGTTCACTGGTGGGTATGGCTAAAAGTATTTGCTTGCGATCGCTATTGTTACATTGTCTGCAACCGTCTTTTTATAACAAAAATATTTATCAAAGAGAATTCAGGAGTCAGGAGTCAGAATTCAGTTGGGTATTCTGTATAACTGACGGATAGCGCCGGCGGCGAGCGAGTCTGCGATCGCCCTATCGCCCCTATCACTGTGTAAAAAAAGAGTGGGCGCATCCAGCAGTACTTATAACTTATCCATTTAGATAATGTACGTATAATTCTTTATTTGTATAAAAATATATATAAACTTTTATCATATCAATAACAAAAACTATTTGGCATACGCCTAATGATAGATAGATTTTATTGGATAAATAGTTTAGATTTGTAACAAGTTACACAGAACTAGGTAAATCACATGGCCAACATAATAGACACTGCTACCAACAATGGTTCTTTCAAGACACTAGTTGCAGCGATCGAAGCGGCTGGTCTGGTAGATACACTGAATGGCAATGGCCCATTCACCGTCTTCGCACCCACTGACGAAGCGTTTAACAAGCTTCCAGCAGGTACAGTAGACGCTTTGCTGAAAGATACTGCAAAGCTCAAGAAAATCTTGACCTATCATGTTGTATCAGGCAAAGTACTGGCTGCTGATGTAGTTAAGCTGAAGACAGCTAAAACAGTTGAAGGTTCAGATGTAAAAATTGACGCTTCTAATGGCGTTAAGATCAATGATGCAACAGTTGCAACAGCAGATGTTGCTGCTGATAACGGTGTTATCCACGTCATTGACACAGTTTTGATTCCTGCATAACCAAACGTCAGAATAGCGAATGCTATTTCTGGGGTAGCGGCTAGCTATAGTCGTTTTTTCATTACAGTCTGGTTGAATGTTTTTTAGTAAACATCAACTACCAATAAATCCATCTAGATCGTGTCTAGATGGATTTATTGTTTTATGCGTGTAGAAACGTTGCAATTGCTAGTTTCTCTTAATAATCAAATTTTTAGTTTTGCCAAACCTAAATAACGGATACCTTCGGGGGAAATGTCAAAACGGCAAGGTAAGACTTCTAAACCGAGAGCGATCGCATCCCGTAACAATTTACCATATACAGGATCTGTGCGATCGCCAGGGGAGAACTCGATACAATCACCGCGATTGATAAAGTAAAGCATCACTGCACGAGTCAAAGGTAACAACGCCATCAGTTCTCGCAAGTGCTTTTGCCCTCTTGTAGTCTCCGTGTCAGGAAATAGGGCTAATCTCCCTTCAGACAAAGTTGTATTTTTCACTTCTAAATAAATCGGGCGTTCCTCATTACTCCCCGTCAGAAAAAAATCCACTCGACTTTTTTTATCTAGCCCATAAACCACCTCACCCTTGATTTGGCTATAGTCGCCCAATTCTGGAAAAAGATGTTTCGCCAAAGCTAGCTTTACCACCCGATTGGGCAAAAAAGTATTTATGCCTACCCAAGTCGGCTCATTGTCATGTACCTGAATGAGTTCTAAAGTGTAAGCCAATTTGCGGTTAAGATTATCGCTTTTGGAAAGCTGTACTGCACTTAGAGGTGTCGATACTCCAGTCATTGGCCCAGTATTGGGACAGTGCGCTGTCACTATTTCGCCAGAAGTAAGTTGAACGTCAGCAAAAAACCGCTTGTAACGCTTGAGTAAAATACCGGGATACAAAGGTGGGTAACGGTAAAGCCAATCTATCATTATGGAACCTTGTTGCTGTTTGTAAATATACGTTGATTCTTTGCCCACCGAACCCATATCTGCAAATCTTTTCAGCAGCTACTCTGCCCTCTGAAAGAATTTGGCTAACTTCATATATCATGAATGGTCAATTTTTGTAGTTAAATTGACAACATAGTAATAAAAAGTAGCATATACTAAGTATTACAAGCCTCCCATAAAAATCTGGGAGAATCTCAACGTGCAAGGAGGTAAATCCTATGCAAAAAGTGTGGACAGCAACGGAATTAGAATATGCTTTTCTATTTACTCTTAGAAAGGTAAATTCCATCAGTCTAGAAGGTTTTAAGGCATTTTTTAATAATATGCCTCTTGATCCTTATATCAAAAACAATTATCGTTCTAGAAGATTATCTCGGTTCACAGTCTCTGGAAATCAGTTAATCAAATTACCTCATGGCGTCTTCTTTCAAAGTAAAGAGTATAATCAATTAGCGGGTGACATCAAAAGAGAGTTTGCAGAATTAGATGATGCACTCATAGAACTTGATATTTTCAAAAATCTTGTTTTGGCATTTAGTGATTCTTGTAAACTTCATCCTGAAGCTGAAATTGGAGTTCATCAAATTAGAATTAGTTGTTCTCCAGAAAATTTTGGTAATCCAGCACCTGAAGGTATCCATCAAGATGGCACTGATTTTATTGGCATATTCTCAGTAGATAGAGAGAATATTCAAGGTGGAGAAACACATCTGTATACTGCCAAAAAACAAAAGCCTGTATTTAGCAAAATTTTAAATCCGGGAGAACTCCTATTGGTTAATGACCATGAGTTTTTTCACTACGCCAATCCTATAAAACCACAAACTGAGGCTCCAGGAAATTGGGATGTTTTTGTTCTGACTTCTCCCAGCTTGCTTTCAGAATAATTTTAGTGAAAAAAATCAGCACTTAGAAAGAAGAAGAAATTCAGTATTATTAGTATATTGATTCCACAAATTTTCTGCTGATTCTTAACCTATTCTGACTCCTAATTTCTGGATTTTAGTCAACTGTAAATATTTTACAATCTACAATATATGGGGAATTGATCTAGTCATTTCCCCAATTTTTTATTGGAAAGTAGTATGTTAGTTTTATTTCACATAAAGGATGAAATATACTTAAAATATGAAGATGAGTGCATAGGTTAGGCTACGAAAGAAGTCTGCTGGAATTCAATTAACTGAATCAACCAAACAAATGCCATGAATGACGAATTCTACAATAGAGGATTGGAAAAGGCTAGGCAAAAAGACTACGTGGGAGCAATTGAGGAATTTAACCATACTTTACAACTGACACCTTACTTTAGCGAAGCTTATTTGCAACGGGGTTTAGCACATTATGACTCAGGCGCAATTCTGAAAGCTGTTTCAGATTATACTGAAGCCCTGAAGCTGAATCCTGACAGTGTAGAGGCATATTATTGTCGCGGATTGGCTAGGGTAGCGCTAAAAAACTTATCGGGGGCGCTAGACGATGTTGAACGTGCGATTCGTCTCAATCTCAATTATGCTGCTGCTTATAATCTGCGGGGAATGGTGCGGCGCAAACAGGGTTTTATTCAAGATGCGATCGCTAACTTTAAAAAAGCTGCTGGGTTATATCTAGAGCAACAGGACAAAGAGAATTGTCGTTTGTCTTTGGAACGAATTAAACAGCTACAACCTAAAGAATTACCTACCCTTCAGGAATCGCGTTTCAGCAATGCGCCAATTTTATCCACCAATGATTATTTTACGCAATTATTAGAAAAGGCTGAAAAGGGAGATACTCAAGAAGCACTTGCCGATTTAAACTGGGTATTAAAAGCCGATCCGCAAGATGCTCAAGCTTACTGCTGTCGTGGCGTTGTGCGTTGTCAAATGGGGAATTATCGAGAAGCGATCGCAGATTTTAATCAAGCATTACGACTAAATTTTCAAGATGCGATTGTTTATCGCAACCGAGGTAAAGCACGTTCTGTCTTGGGAGATCATCAAGGTGCGATCGCTGATCTTAACCAAGCACTCCAGATGCAACCCGAAGATGTCTTAGTTTATATTGCCAGAGGTAATGTCTATCGGGCAACGGGCAATTATCTCGGTGCAATTCAAGATTACACCCAAGCGCTGCAAATCAATTCTGATGATGCTCAAGCTTATTACAATCGCGGTATTGCCTATACTTGTTTAGAAGAAATACAAAACGCCGTGGAAGATTATCAACGGGCGGCGAGTATCTTTTGTCAACAAGAAGACTGGGAAAATTATCAACAAGTCTTAAATAGCCTAGAAAAAATCCAGAAATTTAGTCCAGAGTCAAAAAAGCAAAAATATCACCTGCTACGTCAGCGACTTTTACGAATGGTTGGAGGATATTGGGAAATTGCCGAACGATTGATTCAGCAAAACAAAGATTATCATCCTGGGATGTCAGACGAGTGGTATTTGCAAAAAGTTATTGATGATTTAGAACGCGATCGCAATAGATAAAATATAAATGCCACTACAAACGTAAAATCACCCGTACATTATTTATACGGGTGAAAATGCGATCGATCACTTGTTATTTTCCAATAGAACTAAATGCACTTTATATTAAGCACCGTCTCAAAGTTTAGTTAGAAGTGCGACTTTGACGGCGGCGGCGCAATCCAAACATACCAACTGCTCCCACCGCAAACATTGATAGAGTAACAGATGGTTCAGGAACAGTAGCACCAATTAACGCTTTAACATTTGCCTCGCCGATATCAAGAACGACGACAACATCATTAAAGTCGCGATCGGAACCTTCGTTCCACTTACCAGTTGCAGAATCTACCCCTGAAGCATGTAAACCTCCGTATAAATCCTCGAATGCCAGGAGGATGTAGTTGTTGTAAGCGTAAGCAACTGCGTGCTGTAGTCCGTCAGCATTAGAGGCAGTGTCAGTACCAAAGATATTGGCAGAGTTGCCACGGATCAAACCATCAGATCTCAACCAGAAGTCGAGTTGAGTACCTGCGGTAACATTACCAACTTTGACGCCATCACCCAGTTTTAGGGCATTACCACCCAGGGGAAACGCACCTTATTTCCTAACAAAAACTAATAAGGATTTCAAAGTCATCTATACAAGTG
>NZ_JABXKN010000013.1:0-18554 GCF_017115065.1 Nostoc sp. JL23 | reverse complement strand
TCTATGTGTTGCGATCGCTATAAGCGATATTCTAGGCAGAATCCATGCAGCCAATATCATTCATAAAGATATCAACCCTGGAAACATAGTCTTTAATCTGGATACTGGTGTTGTCAAAATTATTGACTTTGGGATTGCCACCCAATTTAACCGCATTAATCCAACCTTCAAAAGTCCTCATGTTTTAGAAGGGACACTCGCATATCTATCTCCAGAACAAACAGGGCGGATGAACCGTTTGCTCGATTACCGGACTGATTTCTACTCCCTTGGTGTGACATTTTACGAACTGCTCACCGGACAACTACCATTTCCCATCACAGACGTGCTGGAGCTAGTCCATTGTCATATCGCCAAACATCCTATTCCGCCTCATGAAATAAATACAACGATTCCCAAGCCAGTTTCAGATATAATTCTCAAACTGATGGCGAAAAATGCTGAAAATCGCTATCAAAGTGCCTGGGGTATCAAAGCGGATTTAGAAATCTGTGCTGAACGATTAAAAGAAATCGGTCAAATCTCTAGCATTCAACTGGGTCTTCAAGACGTTTGCGATTGGTTTCAAATTCCCCAAAAATTGTATGGACGCAAAGCAGAGATTGAAGCATTATTAGCAGCGTTTGACATAGTAGCACAAACGGGGGATGAAGAATTGAGAGTGAAGAATCAAGAAGATTCTCAATTTCAAGTTAAGATGATGTTAGTATCTGGCTACGCTGGGGTTGGCAAATCAGCGTTAGTACAAGAACTCTACAAGCCCATCACTGCAAAACGCGGCTATTTTATCTCTGGTAAGTTTGATCAATTCGGGCGCAATATTCCCTACAGCGCGATCGCAGATGCTCTGCAAAAATTGGTACAGCAACTACTCGGTGAACCAGATGACCAAGTGCAACAGTGGCGGTCACGCATCTTAACAGCTTTAGGAACCAACGGACAAATCATCATTGATATCATCCCGGAAGTTGAATTAATTATCGGCAAGCAGCCGTCTGTACCAGAAGTTGGAGCAGCTGAAGCTCAAAATCGCTTTCATCGGGTCTTTGGGCAGTTTGTGCGGGTGTTTTGTTCAGAATCACATCCTTTGGTAATTTTTCTAGATGATTTGCAGTGGATAGACTCAGCAACGCTAAAGTTAATCGAGTTAATGTTACTGGATGAGCAAACCAAATCACTATTTTTGATTGGAGCTTATCGAAATAATGAGGTAAATCCAACACACCTACTGGCATTAATGCTAGAGAGACTGCGTAAACAAGGAGTAGTTTTTCAAGAAATTATCCTAGCACCATTAACTCTTGAGCCATTGAGTCAGTTGATTGCCGAAACGCTATATCAAAATACTGACACTGTTGATTCCTTGGCTGAGTTAGTGCTACGTAAAACTGAGGGCAATCCCTTCTTTGTCAATGAATTTTTGAGAATGCTATATAGCGAAAATCTTTTAATATTTGATGCGGAGAATCTAAGCTGGCAGTGGAATATTGCTCAGATTCAAGCCAAAAATATCACCGATAATGTTGTGGAGTTGCTGCTGAACAAGTTAAAGAAACTACCAGAATTCACACAGCAAATTCTCCGTTTAGCTGCTTGTATCGGGGCTAAATTTAATTTAGATACATTAGCGATAGTTTGTGAGCAATCACCTAAAGCAGTTTCTTTAGATTTACTGGTAGCCATCCAAGGTGGATTCATTCAACCCATATCTGAATTAGATGAAGAGTTATTAATTCAAGAGTATAAGTTTTTGCATGATCGCGTGCAGCAAGCAGCATATATTTTAATCGATGAGTCACAAAAACAAATTGTTCATTTACAAATTGGGCATAATCTCCTCGAAAAAACCTTGCCAGAGCAACTATCAGAACGAATATTTGAAATTGTCGATCATCTCAATCATGGAGTTGAGCTGATTACCGAGCAATCCGAACGCAATGAAATTGCGCGATTAAATTTAATCGCAGGTCAAAAAGCAAAAGCAGCGATCGCCTATAGTGTCGCCAAAAAATATTTAGCCACAGCAAGAGTTTGGCTAGCAGCTTCTAGCTGGCAAACAAATTATGACCTGACCTTAGAATTATATTTAGAAACAACAGAAGTGGCGTACTTGTGTGGCGATTTTGAGCAGGTGGAATATTGGGCGGCGATCATTCTAGAAGAAGCCAGAACGGTTCTCGACACCGTAAAAGTTTACGAAGTTAAAATTCAAACCTACATAGCGCAGGAGCAGCTATTGGAAGCGATCAATACGGCATTGCAAATCTTGCCGCAACTGGAAGTTAATTTTCCTGAAACGCCTAACAAGTCAGATATTCAGCTTGAACTTGACACGATCACATCACTCCTTAAGGAAAAGCGGAGCGAGGATTTGGTTCATTCGCCGAAAATAGCTGAACCAGTCAAGTTGGCGGCGATGCGAATCTTATTAAGTACCATGATTGCTGCCCATCTTGCTGCCCCGGATATGCTGCCATTGTTTGCATCTAAACAGATCAGCTTGTCAATCCAATATAGCAATGCGTTAGTATCTCCCTTTACCTATGCCTTATATGGATTTGTTCTTTGTAGGACGGTGGGAGACATTGAATCTGGCTACGAGTTTGGGCAGTTAGCTTTAAGGCAGTTGTCACGACCTGATACCCAAGCACTCAAAGCCAAAACACTGTTGAGCGTGAATATCTTCATCATTCACTGGAAAAAGCATTTTAGAGAAACATTGCAGCCATTACTAGAAGGCTATCAAAGTGGATTAGAAACAGGAGATTCAGAGTTTGCTGCCTACTGTGCTGAAGTTTACTGCTTGCAATGTGTCTTTGTAGGTAAGGAACTCGTGGAGCTTGAACGCGAGATAAGAATGTACAGCCAAGTAATACGTCAACTCAAACAGCAAGCAGCACTGACTTGGACTCAGATGCATCATCAGGTTGTCTTAAATTTGATGGAATGCTCGGTCAATCCTATCTGTCTAGTTGGCGAAGCCTACAATGAGGAGAATAGACTGCGACAAAATGAAACAGAAAATAATGGAACCTCAATCTTTTTCGTACACTTCTACCAACTTTTCTTGTGCTATTTATTTTATGATTATTTCCAAGCAGTCGAAAACTCAATTATAGCGGCAGGGTATGTGAGCTACGTAGCATCGTCACCTCCTGTTCCTCTGCACTATTTCTATAGCTCTCTGGCAAAACTCGCAACTTATCTTGAAAGCGACACTCAAGGGCAGTCAGAAATTCTTAAAGAAGTTGCAGTTAACCAGGAAAAAATGCAGCGATGGGCACATTATGCGCCAATGAATCATTTGCATAAATGCCACCTAGTCGAGGCAGAGAAAGCACGAGTTTTGGGTCAATTGCTTGAAGCAGAAGAATTCTACGAGCAAGCAATTATTGGGGCTAAAGAAAATGAATATGTACAAGAAGAAGCATTAGCCTATGAATTAGCAGCAAAATTCTACCTATCTCGTGGTCGGGAAAAGATTGCCCGAACCTATATGAAAGAAGCTCACTACTGCTATGAACGTTGGGGAGCGACGGCGAAGGTCAAGGATTTAGAAACTCGGTATCCGCAGCTATTTCCTCCATCATCGAGCATGGCTCATACGCGAATACCAAAAACTTCTGTCACCACCTCTAATAACTCAGACATCGCTTTCGATTTAGCGGCAGTAATGAAAGCTTCCCTTGCGATTTCTAGTGAAATTGAACTGGAGCAGTTGCTTAGTTCCTTGATGAAGATATTAATCGAGAATGCTGGCGCACAAACCGGATTTTTATTTTTGGAAAACTCAGGAGAATGGGTAATTGAAGCTTCAGGTGAAATAAATGATGTTGTGGCTGGCGAAAATATTTATTCTACACAAGTACTGCAATCTATCTCAACGGCAAATCACCTGCCTGAATCAATTATTAATTATGTAATTCGGACTCATGAACCTGTGATCTTAAATGATGCGACTCATGAGGGTAATTTTATTAATGAGCCATACATTCAACATAACCAAACTCAATCACTTCTATGTTTACCACTGCTGAATCAAAGTAAGCTCGTCGGACTGTTGTATCTGGAAAATCAATTAGCATCTGGGGCATTTACACCGGAGCGAACGCAAGTTTTGCATCTGTTATCAACCCAAGCAGCGATCGCCATTGAAAATGCCAAACTCTACTCCAAACTACGGAAGAGCGAAAGTCAGATGGCTCAATTCCTGGAAGCAGTGCCGGTAGGAATTGGAGTCGTGGATACACTGGGTCGCCCTTGTTACGCCAATCAACAGGCAATTCAACTATTAGGCAAAGGGATTATTCCTGGTGCGACACCAGACCAACTCGCAGAAATTTATCAACTTTATTTAGCGGGAACAGAGCAACCATATCCCATTGAGAACTTGCCAGTGATGCGGGCGTTGAAAGGCGGTCGCACCAGAATTGACGATTTAGAAATTCGCCAAAACAATGCAACCATCCCGGTTGAAGGTTGGGGAACACCCATTTTTGACGAACAGGGCAAGGTGATTTATGCGATCGCAGCTTTTCAAGACATCACCGAACGCAAACAAGCAGAGCAATTGCTAGCAAATTATAATCGTACCTTAGAGCAACAAGTAGCCCAACGAACAGCCGCTTTACAGAAAAGCGAGGCAGAACTGCGCGAGCGAGAACAGGAACTAAGATTGATTACCGACGCTCTCCCCGCTTGTATCTGTTATATAGACACAGATCGGCGCTATCGATTTGTCAACCGAACTTATGAGGTCTGGTTTAACCGTAGTCGAGATGAAATTTTAGGTAAGCAGGTTCGTGAAGTCATGAGCGAGGCAAGTTATGAAATTATTGAACCGTACATGAATCGAGCGCTAGCAGGGGAGATTACAACCTATGAGGCAGAAGTCTCTTTCCCGTTGGGCAAAAAGTATCTTGCTGTCACCTCCATCCCCGATTTCGATCTCAATGCTCAGGTGAGAGGATATTATGGTCTGATTACAGATATTAGCGAACAGCGAAATGCTGCACTGCTTGAACGCAAACTCGCTGAAGAAGCATCAATTTTAGAAGAACGCAACCGTATGGCACGAGAAATACATGATACACTAGCGCAAGCTTTTACTAGTATCATCGTTCATTTAGATGCCGCCTCCCAGAGAATCACGCTCGATCCAGATGCTGCCCAATCACACTTAAAGACGGGGCGAACTTTGGCGCGTTCCGGGCTGGCAGATGCCCGTCGCTCGGTGGAAGCACTCCGTCCGCAAATATTAGAAGAAGGCGATTTGCATAGCGCACTCAATCGCCTCACGGCTCAGATGTTTTCTCATACCTCAGTGCGGGTTGGCTGTGAAGCGATCGGTGAACCATATACTTTGCCGAAAGAGGTGGAAATGAATCTGCTTCGCATCGGACAAGAAGCGTTAACCAATGCTTTTAAGTACGCAAATGCTAGCGGAATCCGTGTTGAGTTGCGGTATGAATCATCGCAAGTCGTCTTGCAAATCAAAGATAATGGGCAAGGGTTTGAAAGCCAAAGTCTATCCGTCGGTCGGGGCTTTGGGTTACTGGGAATGAGCGAACGCGCCCAACGCATTGAAGGAGAATTAACGATTTTCAGCCACTTGGGACAAGGTACAGAAATTACAGTGAGGGTACAAATAGTTTAGTTCTTCCTTTGCGTCTACCCTTCTCTTTCGGAGACGCTAACGCGAACGGGAAAGCCTGGCGGCGGATGCGCCTTTGGGTGAGATAAAGAGACAAAGTACAGAAATTGTAGTGAGAGTACAAACGCCATGACCCAACGCTTACCTACTACACCGGACTCCTCTACAATCAGCATCTTAATTGCTGACGACCATCCATTTATGCGACAAGGTTTAGCAGCTGTACTCGATTATCAACCAGATATGACCGTGGTTGGGCAAGCCTGCAACGGCTATGAAGCAGTAGAATTGTTCCGCCAACATCAACCCAATGTCACATTGATGGATTTGCGGATGCCGGAAATCAGTGGCGTGGAAACGATCGCTTCCATTTGCACTGAGTTTGCTGACGCTCGAATCATTGTTTTGACGACCTATGATAGCGACGAAGACATCTATCGGGGACTGCGAGCGGGTGCAAAAGGCTATGTCTTAAAAGATGCAGAACCAGACGAACTACTGACAGCAATTCGGTCAGTTTACAGAGGTCAGCAGTACATCCCCCCTGCTGTGGGTGCAAAACTAGCAGAACGGATGCGGAATCCAGAACTGAGTGATCGCGAATTGGAAGTGTTGCGCCTGATGGCAACAGGCAAGAGTAACTTAGAGATTAGCACTACTTTGACGATCGCTGAGGGAACGGTGAAATTTCATGTGAAAAATATTTTGAGCAAGTTGGGAGTAGGCGATCGGACTCAAGCGATGATTGTTGCGCTCAAGCGCGGTATTATTACACTTTAAGAATTTAGCCAAAGCAACAGAAGAATAAATTCAGAATTATCACCTGCTCTTAAGGATAGTTTGTTTCTAGCCCTAAGAGTAAGTTGATCCCTATCCCTGTTGTTAGTACAAAAACTCCCCACAGGGGATGCGACAAAGTGGGGTCAACTTTCATATTCTTAGATCAAGAAACGATATTCAATTTCTTAGTATTATTTCTAGCATTTTCATCGCTAAGATGCTATCCACATAACGCATTAAACAGCAATGAGTCAGACAAGTGATAGCGACAGGTTGCTCATGCCTATTTCAGGGCAGGATCACATTCAAGGAGTAATAGATGCATCAGTTGTTTTGGTGGAATACGGTTATTATCAATGTCCTTCCTGTCGTGAGGTTTACAGAATGATTCAAGCGATTCAGCAACAGATCCCCTTGCGCTTTGTATTTCGTCATTTTCCCCAAACTCATCTTCATCCCCAAGCTCAAAAGGCATCAGAAGCGGCAGAAGCCGCCGCCGCGCAAAATAAGTTTTGGCAGATGCATAATCTCTTATTTGAGAATCAATATGCTCTTAACAATGGACATCTTCTAGAGTATGCCAATAACATACAGCTTGATATCAATCGATTCCTTCAGGACATGGCAGGCCATGTTCATGCCGAGCGGGTCGTTCAGAATATTCAAGGCGGTATAAAAAGCGGTGTCAGTAATACGCCAGCTTTATTTATTAACGGAGTTCGCTATAGAGACGCTTGGGATCAACAGAAATTATTTGCAGCGATCGCGCCAGATCAAAATTCTCAATCAATGTAGTACAGGAGGTGGATATCTGTTGTGACTACCGTTCAAGCAAACTGCCTCAAAATTATTTGGGTGCGGCTCTATCAATGCTACTAATTAAGCATTATAAGAACCAAGAGGAGCAATTATGTCTGAGAAGAAAGCGTCAACAGACTACCCGATCCATGAACTCCTTGCAGAACGCTGGAGTCCTTATGCTTTCCAGGATCGTCCGGTTTCCGAAGCTGATTTACGTTCGCTATTTGAAGCAGCGCGGTGGTCAGCATCTTCCTATAATGAGCAGCCTTGGAACTATCTCATTGCAACCAAAGATAACTCTGACCAGTTTCAACAACTTCTATCGTGTCTGGTCGAAGGAAACCAGATTTGGGCAAAGGATGCTCCGGTGCTGGCTCTGGCCATTGTCAGTCTCAAATTTACTCGCAACCACAAAGACAACCGGGCAGCAATTCACGACCTCGGCGCTGCCAGTAGCAATCTTACGGTAGAAGCGACTGCACGGGGAATTTATATTCATCAGATGATTGGTATTCTTCCCGATAAAGCACGCGATCTATTTAATATACCTGAAGATTTTGAGGCGTGGACAGGTATGGCGATCGGTTATCAGGGCGATCCGATGACACTCCCGGATGGTCTAAAAGAACGCGACCTCACACCAAGACAACGCAAGCCGCTAGATCAATTTGTATTCAGCGGCCAGTGGGGAACTTCTTCGCCGTTGATTTTGAAGTAATGAATTTAATTTTATCCTACTAAAAGGGGTTTAAAATCCCATCCCCTATGGGTTGCTTGTTTTGTGTTGGGGTCTAAATCCCCATCACAAAACGTAATTGCGAATTGCGAATTGTTTAAGTAACTACTTATGAGCTAGGTCATAGAAACAATTGAAATGCGCTCGCATGATCAATGTGGCAGGAATGCCTAACAATTTTTTAGGAGGTTCATAAATGAAAATTTTTGTTGCAGGTGCAACAGGAGCGATCGGTCGTCCATTGATCGCGCAACTGCTCACTAAAGGTCACAATGTGGTGGCTTTGACCCGTTCTTTAGAAAGAGCCAGAACTTTAACTGCACAAGGTGTAGAACCTGCGATTGCAGATATATTCGATGCTGATGCTATCAAAACTGCGATCATTGGCGCTCAACCAGAAGTAGTAATCGAACAACTCACTGCTCTACCCAAAACTTACACTGGCGAATCGATGAGTGCAGCAGCACCATTAAACCAGCGTATTCGTCTAGAAGGCGGTGCTAATGTGCTGGCGGCAGCGCAAGCGGCAGGTGTGCATCGTTATCTGAGGCAGTCGATCGCATTTTGGGCGATTCCCGGCGCAGGCTTGGCAGACGAAGAAACGCCATTAGCTTTTGATGCCTCGCCTGCGGTAGCAGCAGATGCTCACATAGTCACTGAGATCGAGCGTAACTTACTAGGGAACCCCAACCTACAAGGAATTGCTCTGCGTTACGGCTTCCTTTACGGACCCGGTACTTGGTTTGCCCCTGATGGCGATGTTGCCCAACAGGTGCGACAGCAACAGTTCCCAATCGTTGGGAATGGGGAAGGCGTATGGTCGTGGATTCATATTGAAGATGCAGCGATCGCTACAGTTACAGCAGCAGAACGAGGCAATCCTGGCATTTACCTGATTACGGACGATCACCCCTTAACAGTGCGCGAGTGGCTCTCAGCTTATGCCCAATGGCTCAATGCTCCGCCACCTCCGCAGATATCCGTTGAGGAGGCGTTACGAATCGGTGGTGCGGATGCCGTCTACTACGGGACTCAGATGCGAGGCGCATGGAACGCCAAGGCAAAACGCGAACTCAATTTTCAGCCGCGATCGTTGGAATGGCTGGTTGAATCTGCTGTTGCCCGTGCAAGCTAACTGACAAACATTTTGATCGCTTGCTTAATTGACTATTTCTTACAACAAAACGAGGTTCTAACAATGAAATTACGTCTACTTTGGATTTTTGCAAGTGTTCTGCTTGTAGTCTTAGCTTTTTCGCCACCCGTCTTTGCGACAGCAACTCAGTGTGGAATCCATAAAGGGAATGAGTGGCGATGTGCAAAAGATAACTATCAGGCTGACACGATTAGAATCGGTAATGAGTCCACTCGTCCTGTTTCTTTTAAGGTTGGGGTCTGGACGAGCACTTGTGGCAAAAAAGGCTCTGAAATATCGAATGGAAGCTTTTCTCTTAACCCAGGAGTTCCTTTGACACTTCCATTGATGGAAGCTAGAGCAAATCAGTGCGTAGAAATGTTTATTTATGATTGCTCACCGGATGTGTGTACAAAAGTTCTTTCCGCTCATACCCTTTAGCTTAGGAAGCAGGAAGATGAAAATTGCTCAATATGGAACAGCGCTCGTGGTCATCCATGCCATCGTACATGGACTGCATGGTTTAGCGCATGTGGAAATCCCAGTTCCCCTCTCAATACTTCAGAGTTTATTTGTGGGTATTGTGATTTATGCAATTCCCATCATTGCAGTCATTTTACTTTGGACACAGTTTTACCGCATTGGTAGCTGGCTCTTGCTCTTTTCAATGGCAGCATCAATCCTTTTTGGAATCTACAATCATTTGCTCGTAATTAGTTCGGATCATGTGTCTCAAGTTTCTTTTGAAGATTGGGGAATGCTATTCCAAATCACAGCTATTCTGACATTAATTGTGGATGGATTCGGCTGTTGGATTGGCATCTGGGCATTGAAAACGATTCAGGAACCAGAAAAGGTTATATGAATTGTTTCGATAATTTTAACCCCAGTTGAGCCGCATTTATTTCTCATAGAGGTTGATAAGATATGTTTGATCTTGACCAAACTATTAAAGACCGACACTCAACACGCAAATTCTTATCCCAACCAGTGCCACGGGCTTTGCTCGATGAAGCTCTGGCTCTAGCGCAGATGGCACCATCGAATTCAAACATCCAGCCGTGGCGGTTGGTGTTTGCCCAAGGCGGATGCCGCGATCGCTTGCAAGAGGCTTTGCTAAACCTTGCCAAGCAGCAGCCCAACGTCTCTCCTCTGCCTTCTGCCTTCCAGCATTACCGCCAGGAACTGGGAGCGCAAGTCTACGGGGCGATGGGGATTACTCGTGATGATAAAGCGAACAGACAGTTAGCCGTTCTGCGTAATTACGAATTTTTTGGCGCACCAATGGTTGCTATTGTCTGTATGCACCAAGATTTGGGCGTTGCCGATGCTTTAAGTGTGGGGATGTATTTACAAACGCTGGTGTTAAGCCTAACTGCTCGTGGCATTGGCACCTGCGTAGAGGTTTCGCTAGCGACTTATCCCGAAATCATCCGTAACGAATTGAACATTCCACCGGAATTATTGATCATTTGTGGTTTAGCCGTTGGCTATTCCGATCCTGATTTTCCGGCTAATCATCTGCATATAAGCCGTGAGTCCGTTGAAAGAAACGTCTCGTTTCAGGGCGATTAACAAAAGTCTGGATTTTTCTACTAGACGCTAAACACAAGTCCAAAAGAGTATCTGCGTTCTTACTGCCATTAATGAATGATCTTTGTTGAAGTTTTTTATTTACAAGAAATTAAAGATGAAGATTGCTCAATATGGTTTAAAAATTCTTTGATTTGTTTGATTCAGGAGATTTTATGTTTAGCAAGATTCTCGCTGCAATTGACCGTTCCGCAAATGGTAATGCTGTTTTTGATGAAGCGCTTACTCTAGCAAAGGCAACTAAAGGAAGCCTGATGCTGTTGCATATTCTATCTAGTGAAGAAAAGGATAGTCCCCAAACACCTACACTGCTTACTCTCGAATACCACCCATTACATGGAGAACTTCTAGAGGATTATTGTCAGCAGTGGCAAATTTACGAAGAAGAGGGTTTCAAATTATTGCGATCGTATACAGAGTTAGCAACTAATGCCGGGGTGAGTACTGAATTCACCCAAAATTCTGGCAATCCCAGCCGGAATATCTGTGAACTTGCTCGAACTTGGGGCGCTGACTTAATTGTGATCGGTCGTCGAGGACATTCTGGTTTGAATGAGTTGATATTAGGCAGTGTGAGTAATTATGTTTTTCACCATACTCCTTGTTCCGTGCATGTTGTTTATGCTCCAGTTCCTCTTAAATCTGAAGTCTTCGTAGCCAATGAAGCTCAAGTAGTTCATTAAAAATGGTAACGCAAAAGTTAGATTCATAAACTTCAAGCTTTTGCTTTAGTTATTGCCGTGAAATCGAAATTGTTCTCAAGTAAACACTAAATCAGGAAATTTTGACATGGATAATGTAATAGCTCCGACCAATTCATCTATTGTAAAACCACCCGAAGTTACATTGGTTCCCAATAACTCACTATTGACTGAAACACCAGAAGCAGGACGACAACTGGCAGTCAAAATGGCACGGCTAATTATTAAACTGACTCAGCCTGATGAAGAAAAACGAAACCAATTGCGAGATGTATATGGCAATGATGCCATGATGCTGATTGCAGTTGGACAGACGGTTGCAACAGAATTTGCCACGATCGCAGCTGCTAATAACTACTGGCAGAAGTAATATCTCGAAATCGTCAAATCAGGGATTTGTTCTGATTCTAGAGGAATTCACTATGAAAGTTTTGATTCAAGCGATCGTCAGTTTTTTTGTATTTATTGTCGATTTCGTCTACGGAAATCGTTCTTACCCTCGGTTTTATGTACTGGAAACGATCGCTCGCGTTCCTTATTTTTCTTATCTCTCGGTGCTGCATCTTTACGAGACGCTGGGTTACTGGCGCAAAGCTGACTTGTTGAAAGTTCATTTCGCCGAAACTTGGAACGAATTACATCATTTGTTGATTATGGAATCAATGGGTGGCGATAGGTACTGGATTGATCGCTTCGTCGCTCAACACATTGCAGTGGCGTACTACTGGGTGGTTGTCCTAATCTATATGCTGTTTCTCAAGTATGCCTACTACCTAATGGAACTGATTGAAAATCATGCCTACCATACCTATGACGACTACTTGAAAGCCCATGAAACAGAACTGAAACCTCAAAGAGCGCCCAAAGTCGCAATTGACTACTACCGCGATGGCGATCTCTATATGTTTGAAGAAACCCAATTTACATCAGATCATAAATTTCGCCGCCCGAAAGTGGATAATCTCTACGACGTATTCGTGAATATTCGGGATGATGAATGCGAACACGTCAAAACAATGCAGGCACTCCAGCTACCAGAAGCACGGCAAACTTTCAAAAGTCCCCATACAGTTTTTGAACTGGTGCCGACCAGCCTTGAGCAACAGGATTGATTCTATAGAGTTCCTATTTTATTTTTGAACAACTAAACCATAAGGAAAACTATGAAAACACTACTGAAAAGATCCACGCTATTTCTTGCTCTAACAACCTGTGTTTGGGCTAATTACTCCTTAATAGCTTCTGCTGATTCTACTGCTGGCTTAATCCTCAGTATGAAATGCCAGAGTGGATACAATATCAATGTTTGGAAAAAGCATTCTTCGGGTGAACTTCTCTACCGTTCTACAAGTTCGCACGGTGATTTGAGTTTAAACAAAGGAACTAGCAAAGCGACAGAAGGCGTTCGAGTTTATAAGTTTCAAAGTGGCAATTATAAATACTGGGTATGGGACGGTACACTAGATAGCCAGCAGTCTGGAACTTTAGAGGTGTATGAAGACAATCATCTCTTAATGCGGCAGGCTTGTACAAAACGTTGATGGGGAAGTAAGCGCTGCTTCCTTGGGTGACTCAAACTCATATTCCCCCCTTCATTCCACGGCAGTTCTTGATTGGGTCATTTCCCTCTGCTCCCTGCCTCTTCATTGAAACCCCGATCAAGCTAGCTCTGACTTTTTCTCTTCCAACTATGAGCTAGCTCAAAGAATTTATTGAGAAAAATTGTCAGAGTAAAGGTAGTTTAAGGCTATGAGGATAGCAATATGGCTCTTACAAAAGTAAACACAAATATATCCCTTGTGGAAACTCTTGCTAAACTCTACCTGGAAGGCAAACCAGCCGAGATTTCTGACGAAACCATCGCTCAACTCTGTGATTGGCTGATGGCTGAGTTCCACCAATTGCCCTTAAATCTGCAATTTTCAGATTATATGCGTTACAACAACGCCCAAGAAATGTTTGCAGATATTGAGCTTCAGCAGCTTTGGGTATCCGCCGATAGTTATGATTCTAGCGTGTATCCCAATCCGATCTATGGGTTTATTTTTCAGGGAATGCACGATTACGACCATTATTTAACGGATAGCGACTTCAGCCTGGAAGGGGAAATCGCGGCTTACAATTTCGCAGCAAAACGTGCGCCTTCTTTAGATATCCAAAAGATTCTCTATTCCGAAATTGTGCTGCGATCTGCTGCCTATCTTTATCTAGGATATGCAGCTACTCCTAAGATTGTTTTTCCATGAGTAATGACACAGGTAAATAATCATGCACGACTGTCCTTATTGCTCTTACCCATTACTACGGCACATTCAGCACCATAAAATTTGCTGGTTTTGTCCCCACTGTTGGACAACAGTGCCTATCTTTTCTGAGAATAAAATCTACCATCACAGCACTATAGGAGAATCATGGTTATGACCCAAAAATCGTTTACAACTCAGCTTCAAGAGCAAGTTAACTATACCAAACCTGGAGCCAGCCGAAAGTCTTTGGTTAAAGATGAGCAAGTGCAATTCTCACTAGTTTGTTTAACGGCGGACACTGAAATACCAGAACATGTAGCTTCACGGAATATCTCGGTTACTGTAATTGAAGGGCGTGGAGTGCTGACCCTAGAGGGGCGTGAAATTACTTTACAACCGGGAGTTTTCGTTTACATACCAACAAACATCCCTCATGCACTTCGTGCATTGGAAAATCTCGCATTTCTGCACACATGAAGTTGAAAGAATCATTGTCTTTGATAAAAGTTTTAATTGCAGTTATTGAAGTAGTTTAATCACAACCAAGGATATCATGACTCAATACGATTATGTGGTGATTGGTGCTGGTTCAGCAGGCTGTGTTGTTGCCAATCGTTTGACAGAAAATAGCGAAACCACCGTGTTGTTGCTCGAAGCAGGGAATCCAGTAAATAAACCTGAGATTCAAGTTCCTATAGCCTGGCCAAGTTTGCTAGGCACTGAAGTTGATTGGGCTTACTGGACTGAACCAGAACCACACCTGAATGGGCGGAAAATCTTATGTTCGCGTGGCAAAGTCGTCGGCGGCTCCAGTTCAATCAATGCCATGATTTACATTCGAGGCAATCGCCACAATTTTGACCATTGGCAAAAGCTCGGCAATCCAGGCTGGAGCTATGAGGAAGTATTGCCCTACTTCAAAAAATCAGAAAACCAGCAGCGAGGCACATCCGAATTTCACGGTGTTGATGGAGCTTTGAGCGTCACCGATCCGCTCGCCCCTACTGCCATCTCAGAGCGATTTATCGAAGCCGCAGCGCAAATAGGCTACGATCACAATCCCGATTTCAATGGCACACAACAAGAAGGTGTGGGACTGTATCAATTAACTATTAAAGACGGGAAGCGACACAGTGCAGCCGCCGCATTTCTAGTGCCAATTCTTGATCGTCCTAATTTAACGGTTCAAACTGGTGCATTAGTGACTCGAATTTTGTTTAAAGGAACTTCCACAATTGGGGTAGAGTATCTGCACCAAGGAACGCTGCAACAAGTTTATGTCAATCAGGAAGTGATTCTGTCGGCGGGTGTATTCGATTCTCCCAAACTGCTGATGCTTTCTGGAATTGGGAATGCAGAGCATCTGCTCTGGCTCAACATTCCTGTAATTGCTGATTTACCCGGTGTCGGTGAGAACTTGCACGATCACCCATTGGTTGCTGTTGGCTACAAGTCTACCCAAGCGCTACCCGCAATCGCATCAACCAGTAATCTAGTAGAAGCTGGATTATTCCTGCATAGTGGCAAAAGCAAGGAGCTTGCACCTGACTTACAGTTTCTCTTCAGCCCGGTTCTATGGGGTAGTTCGGACTCTGCCCCTGATGTTTCAGGTTCCACATTAATTTGTTGTCTGATCAATCCTCAAAGTCGTGGCACTGTGACGTTGCAATCAGCAAACCCTACTGATTCACCTACCATTCGAGTCAACTACCTCCAGCAGGAGGCTGATTTAGAAGTGCTGGTAGAAGGTATTAAAATTGCCCGTCAGATCGCTCATTCTGGTGACTTTGGTGAAGTCTTGGGAGAGGAAGTGGCTCCTGGTTCTGACATAATCAGTGATGAGACGTTGGCGCAGCCCAGCGCAGGTATCGCTGCTTACATTCGACAAACAGCTACTACTTATTGGCATCCTGTGGGAACATGTAAAATGGGCAACGATTCACTAGCGGTGGTTGATGCTCAACTCCGAGTTCATGGAGTTGAAGGATTGCGCGTTGTCGATGCCTCCGTGATGCCAACCATTTTATCTGGAAATACGAACGCAGCCACCATCATGATTGGTGAAAAGGCCGCCGACTTAATTAAAGCCGCAGGCTACACATTTCAAAGCAAGAGTACCAAGGTAAATTAACGCTTTTGCAAGCCTTTTTACTATTGCAGTCCAACATTAATGGCACAGCAGAATTGCTCTTGCCATCTGTTTGTGCTGCCATTCGGAAAGCATTGGTAGCAGGGTTGAGTATTAATCAAAGCAAATACAACCACAAAAAAACTAGGAGTAAGAAAATGAGACGTAAGTTTTTGAATTTAACAAGTATCTTGGGTAGTGTAGTTATTAGCGTACTGAGCTTAACTATAGCTTATAAGTATGCTCAAGCTGGCTCTAGTAGTTATCCAAAAACGTGTCGGAATGAAAGGATATTTTATATTAATGGTACTAATACTACTAAATTGTCTGCTGTTTGTATCAATGTAAAAGGTCTACCTTTTGCAAGTGAGATTGACTTACTAGGAATCACTAATAAAAATGGAAAGCTAATACAAAATCCCTTGGTTGGAACAACTTCTTTTTTTACAAACTGTACCGCTATAAACGTAAATTATGGGGTACTATCAGCTTATTGTAAAAACTTAAACGGCAAATATCTATCTAACGCTATTCGGTTGGAGGAAATTTCAAATTACGATGGGCATTTACACTATGAGATAAATAAAGTTATCGATGAAACAGCTGACAAGATTGGGCATGGTCATGCCTATCCGAAGCACGGCAATGAATTCGCTACTCTTAGCCATAGCCCAACACAGGGTGTTATGACAAAAATTGCTAAAGATATCCTCAACTCCAACGCAACAAATGCACAGTCAAAACCTTTTGGACAGGGGAAAAGAGCCTTCTGGGGAGTCATAAATCCGTCTCATTATTTACCCGGTACTAGTTCTAACAAAGGCACTGTATTTATTGTTGATCCAGCTAATTCCGACGCAGGTACAATGTTTGTACCTTCAAATGGATTGCAATACTACAATAACTTAAGGTAAGAAGCAAATTTATTTAACTCAGTAAAAAGACCGAGCTTGTTGAGCTAAATAATTTATCTACTTCATTGCATCAATGATTTTCCCTATTTGGAAAAGTAACTTCTCCACATTTGCCCTTGACGCACCTATTCGAGTCGAAAACTCGTTCAGATATAATCCGTTGCATACCTCATTTAAAGCATTGTTTATAATTACCACTTCTTCTTGACTCAAACGAATCGTGGTTATCTCTTTTTCTACCTGCTCTATCTGCATAAAGTTACATTTCTTAGGTGTATGGACAGTATCTCTTAGAGGATGATGTACTTTTAATTTTAAGCTGTCGAGTAACGATCGCAATCTATTCTTAGCTTGATTAGCTAACTCTAACGCATCAATATTAAGCTTTGCTTTATTGGTATAAGCCGCTTTGAGCCAATCGCACACTACAGACCTACACTCGTCTGCAAACTTAACCCAAAGGAGCCACTGCCCCAGATAAGCATTCCAGTAAGGCTCACCATCAGCCACACCAACAGCCGAGGCAATTGTGGAGACTAACTGGTTGTAGAACGAGCCAGCGCTGTCCAAGCCTTGCTGTATTTTCAGTTTCAGCCCTTTCCAAGCTTGTCATTGGGGGCTAGACACTACCTCTTCAAATATTTGGGAGGTTGTGTCAATCACTGGTGTCGACAAAACTATATTATTAGTGACTGACACCAACTCACTGTATGATGCTTCATCTCGATTGAGCCATTGTCCGAAAATTGAATCACGCTCATCATCAGGGGCAACGAATTGATAAACACACTCTCGATTTTCACGCTTACCCAACCGACCAACGTAATCCAACTTCAAATCAATCTTCGCAAGTAGTTTCTGTGCGATCGCTATCGGTGTGTGTTTTTCAGAAATGGAAACATTCAGATAATTCTTGATAACGTGCCGATGCGTTACTGCCAGTGCCTTAAACTCCAGCATCTTCTCGTCACTTCCACGCAACTTAACGTCTGGTGTAAGAAACTGCAACAGATTCAGATTTTCGAGTAATAACACAGCAGGTAATAACTGCCCCTTGTTAAAATCTGGTTTCCAAATCGAATTCTCCCCAGCCTCTAACTGCGCTGCTGCCCGTTTCGCATCACGGTTCGTCAAAAACTCTCGCCCCAGCGTCAAATAGTAGTGCATCCGCAGTTGAGGATACCACCCATCGTCATCTTTCTGGACCAAATCAGAGATTACATCAATTTCGTAACGACGGGATAATTCCGCCTTGCGCTGCTGGTGTCGTTCGGTTTTCGTTTTGGCACGTTTGTCACTGTCGGTTCGCTCATTTTCGACGGGTGGGAAGGAATTAAGTCTTGCACTGCCGACCATCTAGGAGATAAAGGGACTCCGGCAATTTCATCACTGAAAGGATGTGTCGCTGGAGAGGTGAAAGAGGAGTAATAAAGATCGTAGAGTTCGGTAAATAATAAAGAGTGATATCATGTTCGGTAAATCACTTACGATTAAGCCCCGATTTTAATCCACCAGTGAAAACCAGTTAACCCTTGAATCAAATCTTGTTGTTGAAGTAAAGATTGACAGCGATGAAATAAAACTTCCTCCAAATGATTTAGGGTTTCAAACGATTGATTGGCAATTGGTTCGTCAACCAAAGTCCACAATCTTTCAGCAGGTTGTAATTCGGGTGAATGAGAGGGCAAAAATGTTAAATGTAACCCTTCAGGAATTTTTAAATTATGGCTAATATGCCAGCCAGCTCGGTCAACAGCTAAAAGAATATGTTTTTTAGCACCTAAGGGACTTCCAGAAAATAAACTATTCCACCAACAGTAATGATAATCATTTTAAAGGGGGGATGAAGGGGCTGCCGACGGCAGCC